>JAOZOT010000647.1 GCA_029933115.1 Anaerolineae bacterium
GAACCGGCGGTTCGTCTCGTTGCCCATCTCGGCGAACCGGCGGTTCATTTCGTTGCCCATCTCGGTGAACCGCCGGTCCATCTCGTTGTCCATTTCAGTAAACCGGCGGTCCATCTCGTTGTCCATCTCAGTGAACCGACGGTCCACCTCGGCACGAAATGCACTGAGGTACTCTTTGAGGTGGATGATCTCAGTAGTGACATAACGGTCGAAGTATGGAGGAAGTTCTATGGCCGACCTCTCGGGCTCTGCCTTGGCCGTGTCTACAAGTTCTCCCACTAGTTTTGCCAGCACTTCTTCGGCCGCTGTTTCATCCACACCTGCTTTTTCAGCAATGCGTGCCAACAGGTCTACATGTTCCGCCATTGCTTTTCTCCCCTGTTTTGGCTTTGGTAGCTCTGCATTTGCCTCCAGACATATTGCCCCATTCCGGGGGCGCAGGGGCGACACTTTAATTATACCCCACTCGCTCTCAAAAGGCAAACCTGAAGCTTGTGCAACAGGGCAGCCAAGGCAAGTCGAGCCGCTCAGGATGGCCTAGAAGCATCCCGCAGGATTCCCGAGCTTTCGCGGCGCACGCCCATCCTGCCGGTCGTCGGCAGCAAGGGGAACATCAGGGCCTGCGTGGCACGGACGCTTCAAGGGCGCCCAGGCTTCCTTTAGCCCGTGGCAACTCACCTCGGGCGATCTGTGTTGTGAGGGCGTCAATCGAGCCGGCCAAGTTCTGAAGTTGGGGCCCTCCTTGTGCTTTCAGGCCGGCGCTGGCATTCGCCCCGGCCAGCGAAATGGCTGATAATTCTTCCCGTGAGATGGTGTTGTCGGCCAGCGCCGAGCGCACCGTTTCAATGTATGTGAGCGCGCTCTGGATAGCGCCCTGGCGATCGGTGGCGATTTGCGTGGGCTGGACGGCAAGGGCGGCCGCTGCCCGGTTCTCAAGCTCGGCCTGAAGCGCCTCAAGCCAGCCCTCAGAATGCGCCTGGAGTTCTGCAGCACCGGCGTTAGCCGTTCCGAGCGCAGCCAGGATTTGCTCGATAGCTGCCGATGCTACCTCATCTCCCTGCTCAAGAATTTGAGCCATCAACTCGATACCCTCAGCGATTGTGTTCAGGTCCTCCTCTATTTCTTCAAGGGTATCAATGGTTTCGGAGGCGTATGCACCGTACAGGTCGTAGTAGGCCGTGATGAGCGCCTCTGCCAGGGCGATAGCTTCTTCCGCACCGGCCAGAGCAACCTCCACGGTCACGGTTTCGTCAACGGTGATGGTGCTGTCAGATGCGGCCGTGTCCACGGCAGCCGTAGCTGCTGTGGTGGCGGCGAGGGCTTCGGCCACGGCTTCGTCAATGAGGGCGGCCAACTCTTCCTCGGACAGCGTTGAGGTGTCTACTGTGGGGGTAGGCGGCGCTTCGACCGGGGCTGTCGTGGGTTGCTCTTGGGTGGGGGCGCTGGCTGTTGGGGTGAGGCTGGCCTCTGCGGTGCTGGTGGCTTCGACAGCGGCGTCTATCGTGGCAGCGAGGTCTGCCTCGGCCGCCTTGGCAGCTTCGGCGGCAGCGTTGGCCGTCGCGGTGAGGTCTGCCTCAACAGCTTGGGTGGCCTCGACGGCCGCATTGACCGTGGCGGCGAGGTTTGCCTGGGCTGTGTTAGTAGCCTCAACCATAGCGCTGACCGTTGCGGCAAAGTCCTCTTCGGATAGCTCGGCGGGCGCCAGGGGAGCGCAGGCTCCAAATATGGCCAAGATCAGGAAACCGGATAAAAGCGCAATAACATTCGTCGTCTTCATCGTCTATGTCTCCTTGTCTTATGAGGTGGTCGGATTTATTATACCCTACCCTACTCTCTTCGTCAATGGTCGGACGCGGGTCTCCACACAAGATTCACGCAGTTTCCATGTAATTTCCACAGGTTGTCCCACTAGCTGGATCCAGCCCGTAGGGCTTTCAGCCCGGAGCTAATGCAGGTTAAAAAAATTAAGCGGTAATCTCTGCCAGGCACGGGGCTGGAGTCCCCGCGCTGAGAGGGCCAAGCC
>JAOZOT010000648.1 GCA_029933115.1 Anaerolineae bacterium
AAACGACTGAAGTCGTTACTACGAGCGCCGCCCCCCTGAATTTTCAGACACGCTCAAAGCGCCCAACTCGTCGTAGATGGCCTCTCCCACCACTTTCATCGTGGTTCGATGTATGGGTGCGTAGCCTTTTTCGGCCAGTTCAGCCCTGGGGATGGAGGCTTCGTCGGGTTTGTCAGAGAGGCCGAAAAGGAGGACCCCCCGCTCCTGCAAGAAACGGGCCAGGTCAACTACTTCGCGGGTGATGACAATCTCCTCGGCCAGGAGCTTGTCCAGAGTGGTTTCAACAGGCAGCGAGTCCATGCGAGCCACTGTCTCTTCATACTCTCGATACCGAAAGCTCTTGAAAGGGGTGGGGTCTCCTCGCTGAAAGTTCGCATATACTTCCTGATGCACAGGTAGAAGCTCAGACGAGGCCGTGTCCCGCAGGCGCTCAGCGCAGGCCTCGACGAATTGAGCGAAGGTGCTCAGGCGTCCGGCAGCCAGATCGGCCAGCAGGGCCTTGTAATCGTAGACCCCACCACCGACCATCAGGCAAATGTAGGCCAGGTAATCCTGATTATCGGCCGTGAAAGGATGATAGGGGGGCTGATTCAGTTCGTCGTAAATTGTGCGGAATTTCTCCATGTCGAACTGGCTTCCCAACACCTCGGCCATGGTGCGGCGCACGGCCTCCACCCGTGCGGCATCAATAACCTTGTCGTTTCGTCCTCGTGCGCCCATGGCTGTCTTGTCCAAATCAATAATGGCTGCCATCTCCTCGTTGATGGGGAAACCCTGTTCGACCACAAAAGGTACAAAGTCCCTCAGGGCTTCCCAGCGATTGGCGGTCATGACCCCCTGGTTTACATTGACTTTCTTCGCTTCTCTGGGCTTCTCGGCGCAAATAACGCCCAGGATGGGCCGGTGTTGGCCCAGGTTGGCTATGGCTGTGCCGTCGTTCATCGCCGTGTCGCCGATGTAAAGGAGGCGTTTCAGGGGGCGGTTTGGGAAGCGCAGAGCCTGGGCCTGATCTAGGAAGTGGACGACGGCGGTGGCATAGTCGGGCTCCAGCTTGCGGGGGATGCGGTAGCTGGACAGGCCGATTTCCGGCCAGATTTCTGTCAAGTCCCGCAGCCGTTCATCGGCCGGCTTCAGGTTGCGATAGACGACAAAGTCGCCCAAGGTGGCGTGAAGGCTCGCTCGTTCGGTCATATCTTCTCCTTCCTTGGTGGTATGATCTCTGCGAGTGCACTACTTACCCCCCTGCAGGTTTGGACGTTCTTTGGGCCCAAAATGTGCCTCGACCGGATGTTGAATCCCGCATAAGCTGTCAACCGTAACCTGCGGGAGGATGGGCTGACGAGTGCTCTTTGAGGCTCGTGCCTGTCAATAAGAACGCCGCCTCCGCCCCAGGGCAAAGACGGCATCCCGGATGTGAATAGAATTCTGATTTCGAGAACTTGTCCTTCAAAATCAGAAGGGAAGTTCCTCCTCTCCCTCTTCAAGACCGGGCGGCGGTTCTTCGATAGTGATGCCAGGCTCCACCTCCACGCCCTCGCCGCGAGCTCCCAGGAACTTGACAATGCGGGCAGTGACTTCAAAGGAGGCTCTCGCTACACCATCCTGTCCCGTCCAGATGCGTGGCCCACCGGTTTCGGGGTCAGGTCTCAGCCATCCTTCGACCAGAACCTGCCGCCCTTTGGACAGATATTGATTGCAAACCTCGGCCATACGTCTCCAGGCAGTGACGCGAAACCAGGTAGTCTCTTCGCCGGGTGTGCCATCGGCATTGGTCCACCTGCGGTTGGCAGCCACAGTAAAGGTGGTGACCGGCGTGCCCTGGGGAGTGTAACGCATTTCTGGATCGCGTCCCAGATTCCCCACAATGATGACTTTGTGATACATACCCCTCGCTCCTTTCATTGAGATAAAGCGCCCCTCTCTGCCAAGCGCCCTCCTGGTGGGTTAGAGAGCATTCGGCAAAGGAGTTCCCGAAAGCTCTCAATAGAGTATAGCATCTCTCAAGGATTCTGTCAACAC
>JAOZOT010000649.1 GCA_029933115.1 Anaerolineae bacterium
CCATTCTGGTGGATTTTGGAACCTGCTATCACGGCTATCAGGTGGACGAGACCCGCGTGTTCTCTATCGGAGAGATGGACCGGAAATTCGTTGACGCCTACCACGCCTGCCGGGAGATCCACGACGCCGTCCTGGAAGAGACCCGGCCGGGAGCAGATTGCGAAGCCATCTTCCAGAAAACTATTCGTCTGGCAGAGAAGCTAGGTTACAGCGACAGCTACCTGGGGCCGCCGGGACTCCAGACCCGCTTCGTCGCCCACGGCATCGGCCTGGAGCTCAACGAGTTCCCCTTTTTGGCCCAGGGTCAATCCTATCCCCTGGAAGAAGGGATGACCTTCGCTGTAGAGCCCAAGATTGTCTTCCCTGGGGAGGGTGCAGTAGGGCTGGAAAACACGGTGCTGGTCACCCAAGACGGCTACGAGATTCTAACCCCGTTGGAACAGGACATTTTCCAGGTGTGAGCGTACTTGATTAGGGAGGGGATGCTCGCCACTCTCACCGTCAGGACCTCTTGGATTTTACTGATCGTAGCCATTCCTCCAACTCGCGGGCGGCGAGTTCCCGCCCTCCCAATCCAAAAGCCAGGGCCACTGCCACAGCGATGGCTCCCAGCAGCAACCCAAAGGCCATGTTGATGATCTCGTTAGCCAGGCCCATCTGCCGCAAAGCCATAGCCCCGGCCAGCACCAGGATAGAGACCCGTGTGACCATAGCCAGCAGGCCGGCTTGCGCTACCCCGCTGGCCTGCACCGTCTTGGCGGCCAGGTTCGCCAGATAGAGGCCGATGGCAAAGATGACCAGCCCCAAAACCACCTGACCGGCAAAGACTGTGAACTGGGTCACCAGATCGGCCAGCAGCACAAAGCCCAGCAGGCGGGAAGCCTCAATGGCCGCAAAGAGCATAATCGCCACCAAAACCAGGTACCCCACGATTTCCGAAGGTGTCCGCTCCCCTTCACTGGGCTCCTTGCCCAGGCCCAGCCGAGCCAGGACGGCGTTGAAGCCGAGCCCGGTCAGCAGGTTGGTGATCAACCCGGCCACCACCCGCCCTACCACGTAGGCAATCACCACCACCAGGGTAGCAGCAAAGATAGCCGGAATCGCCTCTAGAATAGCGTTCAGCATATTGCTGGCCGGCCGGGTGACAGCCTCCAGTGCCAGGGCGTTGAGGGCGGCAATCAGCACCGGGATGAGGATCAAGACGTAGACCACCAGACCCAGCAGTCCAGACAGCCGCTGCTCCCCCAGCACCGAGGCCAGCCCCACTCTCTCACTCAGTTGGTCGGCGCCGATAGCAGCCAGCAGGTTAGTCACAATTTGCTGCACGATGCGCGCGATGAACCAGCCAATGGCCAGAATCAGAGCGGCAGCAAAGATGTTGGGCAAGAAGCTGAGAATCTGGTTGATCATCCCCTGGACCGGCTGAAGGAGCCCTTCCAGCTCTAGGGCGCTCAACACAGCCGGCAGGAAGAGCAGAAAAACCAGCCAATACACGGCATCACCGAGGGTTTGGGCCAGGGGGATGCGCTTCTCTTCCTCGAGGCCGGCTCCTCGGCCAAGGCGCTCGTCAATTTTGGCTGCGCTCAACACTCGCGAGATAATGAATTTCAGCACGCTGGCCACGATCCAGGCGATCAGCAGCAAAAGTCCTGCCCCAAGCAGACGCGGGGCGTACTGAAACACCTGGATCAAGAGCTGGTTGAGCGGCTCGGTGATGATCGTGAGCCCCAGGGCCTGGAAGAAGGCGATCAGCACGAAGAGCATGATCAGGTAGTACACCCCTCGTGCGATCTGTCGCTCCACTTCGAGGCCCTCGGCCGCTTCTTCTCCCATGATCCAGCGCGCCAATCGGTTGTCCAGAGTCGTGCGACGGAGTGCCGCACGCACAATGGCGGAGACTATCAGAGCCGCCAACCAGCCGATAATCAGGATGGCTAGAGCCCCAACAAGGTTGGGAATGTAGGCTCCAATCAACCGGGTGATTTGATCCAAGATGACTTGCATTGTCCTACCTCCT
>JAOZOT010000650.1 GCA_029933115.1 Anaerolineae bacterium
GGTAAGCCACCCCCGCCTGCTACTGCGCCGGACCTTTGGTCAGGCCAAGCTCTTTGAAGTAGTGCACACAAGGGGTAATTCTGTTGGCTCTTTGCCATAGCTTGTGGCAAACTCTAGATTTGACTTTGTTCTCCAGCCGTGTTATACTGTCCACTGGTGCTATGATAGTTCTTGTAATATAAATAGCCAATTGGAGACATCTCAATGTCAGAGACTATGAAAGGTCTGCGCGGCGAAGAACTGAAGTTGTTGCTCAAGCTCGGCGGGGCAGGCAAGACAATGTTCACCACAGAAGAGGCCCAGGCACTGACTAATCTCTCCCCCGACCGCCTGAACTCTGTGCTCTACCGCCTGGCTCAGAAGCAGTGGCTGAAGCGTCTGGAGCGGGGCACTTACCTCATCGTCCCCCTGGAAGCTGGCCTGGATCGGGAATGGAGCGAGAATCGCTTTGTGGTGGCCTCCTACCTGGTCAAGCCCTATGCCATTGGCTACTGGAGTGCGCTGAGCCATTGGAACCTGACCGAGCAACTGCCACGCGCCGTGTTCGTCCAGACCACCCGTCGCAAGGGGAAGCGGGAAAAGACCATGCTGGGGATACCTTTTGTGTTCGTCACTCTTTCCCAGCAGCGCTTCTTCGGGTTTTGCCCCCAATGGTTCGATGGCCGCAAGGTGCAGATCACCAGCGTGGAGAAGACCATCGCCGATTGCCTGGACCGGCCGGACCTGTGTGGCGGCGTGGCAGAAGCGGCCAAAGGGATTCATATCGCCTGGCAGGAAGGGCGGCTCGACCCGCAACGGGTGATCGAGTATGCAGTGCGGATGGGCAACCGGGCCGTGATCAAACGCTTTGGGTTCATCGTCGAGCAACTGGGGCTGGCCTTGCCAGAGGAGACAGAACTGTGGCGAGAGGCATTAAGCCAGGGCTATAGCCCTCTGGAGCCCCAGTTGCCCGCCGGGGGGCGATACGACGGACGTTGGCGGCTGCGGGTCAATCTGGATCCGGTGGCTTTCAGGGGAACAGGACGTAGCTCATGATCAGCGTCGCAGAGATTCGGCGTCGGGCCGCAGGTGTCCCAGGCGGCGAAGCGATGGTGGAACGGGACTATCTCCTCTCGTGGGTGCTGAAAGCTATCTACGAGAGCGAGCCTTTGCGAGCGAGGTTCATCTTTAAAGGAGGTACCGCCCTGCGGAAGCTTTATTTCCCCCACGCCCGTTTTTCGGTGGATCTGGATTTCACAATGGTGAAACGGATGCCGGAGGAAACGCTGAGCGCCTCACTGTTGGGTCTGGGAGCGGGTGTGGAGATGGGCTGTGGGCTGACGTTCCTGCAGCCTCGCTTTCGCTTTGAGAAAACCGATGATGAATACGGGGCGGAGACTTTTCAGGCCCGGCTTTACTTTCGGCGGTTGGTTCATCCTGGCGGAGCCCCCTTGAGCGTAGTGATTGACACCACTTACAATGAGATATTGCTTTTACCGGTCGAGCGGCGTGAGGTGCACTATGACTACTCGGATGCCGACGACTTTGGCCGGGTCGTGGTGCCGGCCTACAGTCTGGAAGAGATAGCGGCCGAGAAGCTGCGCGGCTTGCTGTTCCAGCGAGTTAACCCCTCCCCTCGAGATGTCTACGACCTGTGGTACCTCTGGACCGAAGGGCAGGTGGACTGGACGACAGTTGTGCGGATTTTTCCCCAGAAGTGCGCCGCGCGGGGGGTCTCGCTTGCTTCTCTTTCGATTGCGGCTCTGGCGGAAAGTGAGGCGGCCGTGCGCAGCGTGTGGGAAAGCACGTTGCGCGGGCTGATGGGGACGTATCCGCCCTTGGAAGAGGCCTGGGCCGTGGTCGAGGAATTGGTGAATAGGCTGTTCGGCGGAGAGGGAGGGTGACGGTGAAAGAGGCCGACTTTGGACTGAGAATGAAACCCCTCGGAGTATTCCTGGCTCTCACTCTATGCTTAACTCTCCTCTCCGCCCTGTTGTATCTGGGCCGGTCCTATGGCTACGGCTCTCTGGGC
>JAOZOT010000651.1 GCA_029933115.1 Anaerolineae bacterium
TCAAGGGCCGCGAGAAGGCCAGGCTCTACGAGAGCCGCGAGCCGAGGCAGTCCACCGACCCCCTCCATCGAAACCTCCTGCGGCGGGAGAGGTACGTCGACCACTACTACTTCTACCTCGTCGACCGGTACTGGGGGGCGATGAGCCTCAAGTTCTGCTCGCACATCCCGTTCAACGTCACGGTCTTCCTCAACGGCAACCGCTGGCTCGCCGAGGAGGCCCGGCGTCGGGGTCTCCGAGTCGGGACGAAGGAGAACTCCATCGTGCGTTGCCGGGATCCCGAGATCCTCCAGGAGGTGTCCGACTCCCTGGTGTGGCAGAGGATCCGGTCGGTGTGCGACACCTGGACCTACCGGCTCCTGCCCGCGTTCACCGAGGACGAACGGCGCGGCAGCGGCTTTCACTACCGGTGGTTCTTCTCTCAGGTGGAGATGAGCCACAACCTCGTCTTCAAGAAGTCGGAGCGTCTCACGGAGATCCTCGAAGAGCACGTGGATCGGAACCGTCGTTCCCTTCATCCCGTCTCCCTGAAGACGGTGTTTCGGAATCGACCGGGGGGGTCCTACAAGTCGGAGATGGAGGTGAGTGTCCGTCACTCCTTCGGGGCCCTGACGGTCCTGAAGGCGAGATACGGGAAGAGCCTGCTCCGGCAGTACAACAACCACGGCACGACGTTTCGCACGGAGGGAGTCACCAACGACACGCGAGAGCTTGGAGTGGGGAAGAGCATCGAGAACCTCGAGGAACTCCGCCGGTCTCTGCTGGCCCTGATCGCACGCTTTCAGGCGGCGCAGACCCCGGCCGTTGCCACCGTCATGAACCGCGGCGAGCTCGCCGCTCTGGCCGAACCCGGGAGGGTGAACGACATCCCCACGGCCGGTATCAAGCTGGAGAACGAGCGCATCCTGGCCGTCATTGCGGCCCTTCCCCGCCTTGCGAACGTCCCCGAGGGCTTCCGTGCCCGTGAGCTCTGCCCCATCGTCGAGGAGATCCTCGGCAGACCGTACACGCGTGCGCAGGCCACCTATGATCTCCGCAAGCTCCGGGGGAAGGATCTCGTCCAGCGCCGTCCGTGCCGCAATGCGTACTATTCGACGCCCGAGGGCTTCCGCATCGCCGCGGTCCTCGCCAAGCTGAAGGAGGAACTGCTCGAGCCGATCCTCACGACGGCGCGCAAGGCAGGCAAAGCCCCGAGCTCGGACGGTCGTCCCCCCGGCTGCTACTATCGCTCTCTCGCAGAGCAGCTCCGGCTGCTTTGCGAGTACATCGGACTGGAGGCCGCGGCATGAGAACATGACTCTCGAGAATCTTTCGAGGGTGGAAAGAAGTTATGCCCTGAAGGATCTAACCCCGGCCAAAACAAGGACAACGACAACGGCCGCCACCCATGGTAAAGCACTGTAAAGAGTAGTGTTCAAGTACTCTCCTGGCTTCACAGCCATTGCTTTCATCCACTCCTCATCTCATTCTCTCCCTCAATTCCTCAATCCCCTGGTGGGATATGAACCCAACCGCTTCCGAAACAGCTGGGATCTCACCCGGTAATAGTGGCCCGAAGAACCCCTTCAAGAAGCCTCCCACTGCTTGCAGAGGTTTGTTGTACGTCACCGAGAAGTCCAACAAGATAGCCTTTACACGGTTTGCATTCCCCTGAATGTTTGCAGCGAGTCTCTGGAAGAACTGAGCAGGCGTCCGAACAAGATTGACCAAGACAGGCAAGAAGCGCCCCTTACCAAGCGCCATGATTCGGTGGCCAACCCCGCCGATGCCCCCGCCCGCTGCCTTGGCCCCATGAGGCAGTATACGGCCGGCCGCAGTCATGAGAACTCTCCCGAGAGCGGGACCTAGGGCGACGGCAAGGTTTGCCCCCCATGCCAAGGCTCCACAAACACCGATCGTAACGAGGCTCTGAACCAGGTCTCCAGGTTGTGCGTCTACAAAACCGTAGTATCCGACGAATCGCTCGAAAGCACCATTGGCACTCCGCTTTTGCTTGCAGCTTGATATTG
>JAOZOT010000652.1 GCA_029933115.1 Anaerolineae bacterium
AACTTTCTTCAACACCAAATGCAATACTTGAAGCGATTGGATTATCATCTGTACCTGATACAGTAAATGTAACTGTCTCAGGTGTACTAGGAGCTCCTAAATCATCTGTAGCTATATAATTAAATGTAACAACAGCAGTTTCACCAGCACTTAACATCTCAAAATCACCAGAGATACTATAGGTACCCATTGCATTAACATTTACTAACACACCAAAAACTGGTGCATCTGATACAACTCCTACTGAACCATCTTGTGAATAAGTATGAACTGAACTATCAACATCTACAGCCGTATCTAACTGACCACTAAATGTAGAAAGTGTAGATATAGTTGACTCAAAACCTGAACCATTTAGAGCTGTTACTGTTGGAGCATCATTTGTTCCTGTAACTGTTACAGTTAAATTTGCAGTTGTAGTTTCACCTTGGGTATCTGTTATAGTATATGTAAATACCTCTGTTGCTATTTCACCTTCTTCTAGTGCATCTGTTGCTGATCTATCATCTTTTAAGTTATACCAGTATTGACCTTGTGCATCCATACCAAGGTTACCATATTCACCACTTATCCATAAGTTGCCATTGCCATTAAATGAAGTATCAGTTGTAGCTAAATTATCTGAAGCTATTCCAACTACTTCTATTGTAGAACTATCAACATCGCTATCATTTGACAATACATTACCATGTAAATTTGTAGCTTCAAGTACTCCGTAACCAGCTTCTGTTACACTATTTGTATCATCTTGTGCATCAGGAATATCATTTGTTACTGTTAAGTCAACATTTTCAGTTGCTACATTAGATACTACACCATCTACATCAGTAACAATATATTCTATTGCTCTTGTAGTCGTATTTGGAGTATCTGATGTATTGTTAAATAAAACACTGTTTAATGCTACTTCAAATGCACTAAGAGTAGAGCCATTAGTTTCTAAAGATGTAAGAGTTAATACTCCTGTAAGTTCATCATAAGAACCTATAATCATACCCATATCACTAAATACTAATTCATCTCCTGATTGAAGATTATCTATAGTTACTGTTGCACTACTGATATTATCTCCATCTACATCTGATAATGAGATTGTATTTGTAATAGCTACTGCATTGGCACCTGTATCAGCTCCTTGCATCTCTATAAAAATAGCATCATCATCTGTATTATCAACTGTTATTACTGGATTGTCACTTGTTCCATTGATTGTAACTGTAACGATATGTGTATCACCTTGAAGATTATCAATTGATGCTACTTCAAATTGTTCTACAATAGATTCACCCATACCAAGTGCTTGAACTGATGAATGATTATTATCAACTTCATAAGACCAAGTACCATCTGTATTCATTGTAAGTATACCTATTGTAGTTCCAATTGAATCTACAGTTGTACTAAACTGTGCATCACCACTATCAACATCAGTAATCGATAAACTACCAGCAACAACAAGCATATCAGCACTATTTGTATTTACATCCTCTTGAACAATTCCTGAATCACTATCAGGTACTGTCGAATCCACCCATATAGAAGAAGAGTCTTCATTTCCATGAATTCTAATAAGAATTGGTTGTGATGCTGTTCCATCTTGGGAATGTATAGTATAAATTTCAGTTATTATAGTACCTTCATTTAGTTCTTGTGCTGCACTATTATTAAGTGTATAAGACCAAACACCATCAGCATCTATTACAAATGTACCATAAGTTGTCATATTGCTACTTGTAGCTGTTGTACTAAACTGTGCTTCACCAGCATCTAAATCAGTAATAGTAACTTGTCCATCTGTTTGAAAAATCATATCTTCAGCAACATCACCACTATCTTGACCTGCACCTACATTTATTTGAGCATCATCATTAGTTCCAACTACAGTAATAGTTACCATTTTAGATTCACTTATTGAAGTTTCATCGTATCCATTTGTACCATCTGAATTTGAACTATCAGTTCCATTATATTGAAACTTAACTACTAAGCTTTCTCCTGCTGGAATAGCA
>JAOZOT010000653.1 GCA_029933115.1 Anaerolineae bacterium
TGCCGATACGCCACCGGAAAGCGCCAGCCGCCGGTTTCGGTCCGCCGTATCCCCTGGGTCTCAACGTAGCGCCGGGTCTCTTCCATCAACTGGCCCACAAAGCCGTCGTCGTGCAACAAGAGGCCCTCAAAAGCAATGTCCAAAAAGAGAGGCAAATGAGCACGGAACCCGTCTGCACATTCCTCTTTCGAAAACAGGAGCACCTCAACGGGCAGAGCGAGGCCAATTCCCTGCCGGATGGCCTGGACCTCGTCTTTCCTGTCCAGAGGGGCTTTATCCAGGCTTTCCACGACCACCAGAAGGTCAATGTCCCTGTATTCGCCGCCTTTGGTGAAAGATCCAAATAGGACGATAGCCGCCACATCGCCGCCGGTGCGCAGCACGCCATCCTTGATGGCGTCCACCACTTCTTGCCTGGTCAACTTTTTCCCGGCCATACTTTAGTACCCCCTCTACCTCACACCCCGATCACCAATATCTCGTCAAAGATTATACCAGCTTTCGGCCCAATTTACAATTATGGCCAGTGCTGTTATAATTACAGCCGATGAAAGCTGAACCGGGCACTTATGCCCTGCTACTCAAACTGGACCGGTGGGAGAGGATCACTGTTGGCAAGCTGGGCACCTTTGATTTTCCGGCGGGGTATTACCTTTACGTGGGTAGCGCCCTGGGACCAGGCGGGCTGCAAGCTCGGCTGGCCCACCACCAACGCGGCAGCAAAAGCCCACCGGGGCAAAAGCCCCGGAGAGCGTCCTCCCAACCCTCTCCCACTCCCCCCGAAGGTCTCAGAGCAACCCCGCCAATTGCTTTGCAGCCGAACTCGGCCCCAAAGCTCCACTGGCACATTGACTATCTGCTCCAGCGGGCCCAACTGATTGAGGTGTGGAGTACTGTCTCGGAAGAGAGATTGGAGTGCAAATGGGGCGAGGCTGCCAGGAGGTTGACCGGGGCGAAAACCCTTGTGCCGGGCTTTGGCTCTTCCGATTGCCACTGCCCCGCTCACCTGATCTACTTCGGCACACGTCCTGACCGTGAGCACTTTGAGCGGGCGCTCCAGGAAATCGAGAGGGGACAATGACACAGAAACCCATTGGCCTGCTGGCCGTAGGCCACGAGAGCCTTCCCCTTTTGGAGAAGATGCAAGTCAAAACCAAAACCCGGCATGGGATGACTACATTCTACCAGGGGAGCTACCAGGGCAAGGATGCCGTGTTGGCCAGGATGGCGATGGGCAAGGTCAACGCCGCTATGGCTGCCCAGGCGCTCATTGATCTGTTCGACGCCACTCCTCTGATCCTCAGCGGCACGGCCGGAGCCGTGGCTCCAGAGGTCGAAGTGGGCGATGTGGTCATTGGGGCCAGAGTCATACCGCACGACGCAGGTGTCTACCTCAGCAGAGAGTTCAAGTTCTGCGGGGTGATGGCCAGTGATGGACAGGGCCGACAAGGCTGGCTGAGAGCTTTCCAGGCGGACCCCCATCTGGTGCAGGCCGCCCTCAGCGCCGGCGAGGATCTCTCCTGGCCAAAGGGGAGCAAAAAGCGCACCCCTGCTGTGCGAGTCGGCACCATCGTCACCGGCGATCAGGTCATTTTCTCTCGAGAGAAAAAAGAGTGGCTGCACAGGACCTTTGAGGCCCTGGCAGTGGAGATGGAAGGGGCAGCCGTGGCTCAAGTGGCGGCAGCCAACGAGCGGCCGTGGTTGGTGGTACGGGCTATCAGCGACAAGGCCGATGCCGGCATCGGGTTCGACTTTACCCCCCTGCTGGACTACCTTGACGACCCGCGCTCACGATGGGACAGGATCCGAGGTTGGGGGCGCAAGCTGCGGTACCTTTTGAGCAACCCTTTGATTGTGCCCAGGCGGGCACGGCTGCGGAGAAACGTCCACCTTGCCGCCGAGAACGCCGCCTATCTGGTGGAGGCGATGATGGTGGAGCTTTGGATCTAAACTGGACACTGGCGTTTTTGCTCGTAGTGACGGCTTTAGCCGTTCAGAATA
>JAOZOT010000157.1 GCA_029933115.1 Anaerolineae bacterium
TCACCGGCACCCTGCCTTTACCTCTTTCCCAATCTGTGCTACAATATCTTAAGGAATAAACGAACCACAAGCGAGGTGATGGGGTGACATAGAGGGAGATGCAATGCGCATGAGAACCATACCAAGCCGCCACGTCCAACAGGTGGCTGAACTGGTGCGACGGCTTAACCGAGATGAAATTCGAGAACTGGTCCGGCTGGTACCCCAGCTTCAGTTAGAGCAAGAAGAGGTTGCCCGCCGGCGGGAAGACCTCATGCAATGGGCTCGTGGGCAGATGGCTCAACACGCCGGTCAGGCCCGCCCCATGCGGGAGGAAGATGCTTTCATCGGCGATATGACGGTCGAAGCATACTTCGCTCTGCCCGAACCCGAACGAGAGCGCATCTGGGACGAACTGTACGCCACGGCCATCGAAACCGCTCAGGAGCGCGAGGTTAGCCCGAATGCCGTCGTACCTGCTGGATAAGAACGTTGCCCGCCGGATTATCGAGGCCTTACACCATCTGGACCGTCTATCCTTTGAGGAAGAGATGGTGCTTGGCTTATGGCGTCAACTTCAGGCCGAGGAGGCCCGGCTGTTCATCCCCGCGGGCGTTGTGAATATCTTGCAACCCTTGGCGCACCTCATCGAGGTGCGCACCTTTTTGGCCACGGTGGAACCTATGGAAACAGGACGGTACGTGAAGCGATGGACTCGGCGCTTACGCGAACACGGTTTCACTCGTGAGGACGCACCGGTGCTTGCTCTGGCCACCTATGGCACGGACCCCGCCGCCAACATGCTCGGTGTAGATGTTCTCATCTCGCCGGATCGGCCTTTCCTCACCAACTTTCAGGAACGCCAAGGGGAGTTACAGGCCCGTCTGGCTGCAATGACCAATCAACTTCCAGCACCCTACAATCGAGCCAGATTGCCTATCATGCAGCATCCCAAAGACATAGCGGCAGAGGCAACACCTCCCCTGAGTGGCCAAGAGCTAATAAATGACATTCGTCGTCGGAAAGTCAGAGGTTGAGCGGGCTCAACAGTTCGAAGCCTGGGGGCTCTCGGCACCTGGCTCAGGAGATCGAGCGGCAACGGGAAACTACCGGCAACTCTCCAAACGGCAAGCAGGGCCACCGAGCCGTTGAGGACACTGAGGCGCGCCGTTCAGCGTCTCAGTGATCCCAACGGCCGGTGTCTCGCCACCGGCGTGGACGGGGATTCGAATCACAAAAGGCACGAAGCACACGAGAGGCTTTCGTGCCTTTCTGCCCTTTTCGCCCTTTTCGTGATTCGCCTTTATCTCGTCACCGGGTGATGACTGCGTAGGTATTATCCATCTCATCCCAAGCCAGTTCAAGCTCCAACTGAGAAACAACCTGGGGAGCTGTATCGAAGAAGGGATCGTTGAGATAAACGTGCTCCTCATCCATGCCCACGACAACTACGGCGTGCCGGGTGGCTTCAGTCCAATAACCCAAATGCATGGTGTGCACAAAAGCAATGCAGGGGACTCCTCGCGTGATATGTTCTGTCAGATCGTCTATCGTGCCGGCACCATACTCGACGGAGACGTTCAACGAGGAAAGTCGCCTGATGTTTGAGGCTGGTGCACCCAGATCGGGAGTGACGCCTAACAGCCTCAGCAGCCGGGCATAACGGACGGGCCGTCCCAAGTAGTCCAAAACCATCGCCGCGCAAGCAGCCAGGCAATCAGATCTGTGACGTTGCTTCCGGTGAGAGACGGGCAGCCAGGGCGCGGGCATTACGGGTGATCTCCTCGACGGTCTCAGGCGTGAGCAGCAACTCGCCGTTCTCGGCGTCCACGTCTATGAAACCGACTTGGCCGACGGTGCCGTGGGTGGGATACGTCAACGTCACCGGGACACGCCAGACCAGTCGGTCCGTCTCGACGAGTGTGGGTTGCTCGCCCCCCATCAGATAGCTGATCTCATCCATAATGAAACGGTTGACTTTGCGCTGTGCCGTCGCTGCAGTGATACAGACACGTTGGGGGACGATCTGCAAACGCACCGTTTGGCGTTCTTGTAGGCCCGGGTCTTGCAAAGGCACCAGGACACCCTGTTCATATCTAGCCGTAATAATCTCTGCCATTGGCTTACCTACACATTCTATCGCTGTCAGACAACACCGTGATGTGCATGGATACCTATCACTCAATCAGAAAGACAAGTACATATATCGGTGTATCTCGCAAGCATAGTATACCACCCTTTCTGAGTCGGGTCAACCCTCTGCAAAGTTGCTATGGTAGGTGCAGGTGATGAGGCCCACCCCGCTACTCTTTCCAAAGATTGCCGGCATGGTGACTTGACTCTGGTAGCAAGCCATCAGTCCGGTTCTGCTGTGGGTGTGGATTGCCTCCGGTTCTTGCGCAGGACCGCTATTTTCCAAGCATCTGCAGCAGCCAGAAGGCGGCCACCCCGCCCAGGATGGTCAGCAGGATGTTGCGGGTGCGCCAGGCGACGACCGCCCCGGCCAGCACGGCCCAGGCGTGGAGGCCGATCTCTAACCGTCCCTGCGGAGCCAGAGCGGCCGGGGCAATGAGCGCCGCCAGCACCGCCACCGGCACATACCGCAGCCAACGCCGCAAAAGCGAGGGCATCTCCTGACCCAGAAGGGCGATCATGGCGTAACGGGTGAAATAGGTCGCCAGGGCCATGCCGGCGAAGATCAGGAGCTTTTCCACACTCTCATCACCTCCTCCAACAGCAACCCCGCTCCACTGCCCAACAGGCCGGCCAGGATGACGTACCATTTGCCGGGCAGGAGGTCCGCCCCCAGCAGGGCCAATCCGCCCGCGCCCAGTGCGACCACCAGACCGGCCCGATCTCGCAGGAAGGCCGTCAGCAACCCCAGAAAGGCCAACGGGAATACCAGGTCGAACCCGTACCGACCGGGGTCGGGGATGGCTGTGCCGAGGAGCGCGCCGACCGGGCCGCTGATGGTCCACGCCAGGTAGATGCCGACGTTGGCTCCCAGGAAATGCCGGCGACTCCCCTGTCCCCGCTCGTACTCGGCGATGGCCAGGGCATAAGATTCATCGGACATCCACAGGGCCAGGAGTGCCTTCCACAACGATGATACCCCGCGCAGGTACGGGGCTATCGAGGCGCCCATCAGCAAGTGGCGCAGGTTGATCACCAGAGTGGTGAGGATGATAGGGATTGCACCGGTGTCCCCCCACATCCCCAAGGCGGTGAACTGGGCCGAGCCGGCGTGGACGATGAGTGACATGGCCCACGTTTCCCACGGACTGAACCCCACCTGCCTGGCCATCACACCGTAGAGGAGGCCAAAGGCGACCACGCCTGGAGCCAATGGCAACGTCGCCAGCACACCGCGCCGAAAATCTCTCATCGGTCACACTCCGCAAGCGATGGCTCCTTCACCGTGAGAAGGATGATCACCAGAGTCACGACGACGCCCACCAGGTTGGCCAGGATGGGAGCCCGAAACCCGAAGCGCTCGTAGAGCAGGCCGCCGAGGTAGGGTGCAGGAAAGCCAATCAGCCCCCGAAAGGCGGAGAGCCGCCCTATCGCCTCCCCCAGTTGCTTTGGGGGGACGCTGTTGGCCAGGAGCGCCTGCTGCGCCGGCACCCAGGTGGCAGCGATGAGGCCAAAGCAAGCGTGTAGGGCGGCAAAGGCGGGAAAACCGGCGCTGACCAGCCATCCGCCGACGACGAGGACACCCAGCGCCTCGGAAAGCGCCAGAAAAGGCTTGCAACCGTAGCGGTCTATCAACCTCCCAATAGGCAGTTGGGAAAGTGCCCACACAAAGGAGAGAAGGCCGGACATCACCCCTAGCTGGAAGGTGGTGAAGCCGTAGGTCTGGCTCAACATTCCGAAGAGGAGGGCGCCCCCCAACCCCCAGACGAAAATGTCCGCAGCCATGGCCCAGTAGAAGCCACGCAGTTCCCTGGGGGGCACGATCACCCTGACCAGCACTCTCTTCAGTTCATTGGAGGAGATTGCTCCGGGCGTCTGGCCGAGGGTTTCTATCAACAGCCAGAGGATTAGCAGCAGGCGCAGGCTCTCCAGTCCAAGAGGCAGCAGAAAGACGGGGGTGAATCCCCAGTGGTCGGCGATGAAGCCTCCCAGGGCCGGCGCCAGGACGCCGGGCGCGATCCAGGAGGCCATCAAGATACTGTAAGCCATGCCGCGTCGGCCGGCGTGGGCCGATTCGGCGATCAGCGAGCTTGCCGCCGGCCGAGAGGCCAGGCCAACGCCCAGGAGAATGACCCCCGGCAACAACAGCCGCCAGTCACCGGTAACGGCCGCCAGCGCGTAAAAAGAAATGGACAGAAAGTTGGCCAGGCTGCCCAAAGCGATGAGGGGCTTTCGTCCCAAGCAGTCGGAGAGCCAGCCGCTGGCCGGCTGGATCAGCGCGGGCACTATGCCTCTGAACCCGCCCAGGCTTTCCAGCAGGCCCAGGGTGCTCATCGGCGCGCCCAGGCTGAGGACGAAAGGCTGCCACACCGCCTGCATTATGCTGGAGGAAAGACCGGCCAGGAAAGAGGTGCCGGCGATAACGCGCAGATTTCTGGATGTTTTCATTGACCGGCTACAACCTTTCGTGGTAGGGACGAAGAGGGGCTAGGTGGTCGGGGTAGTGGGGATACAGGAAGCGCCGCGCCTGGTAACAGAGGTGGCAGCCGTCCATGTAGCCTTCGTCCGATGCGTATCCGTGACGCTGCGCCAGTCTCAGCAATCCCGGTGGCCCTTCTTGGGCCAGCAGGCGGATGATGGGATGGGCGTCAGGGTCATACTCGGCCAGGATCTCGCTCAGCGGGCGCTGCCGGGCGTTGCCCAGCGCCAGCCCTGCACAAAGGTTGACCCAGCCGCCGGGGTGGATCTCCACGCCGGTAGGGGCGCGCAGGTCGCCGCCCAGGTAATCCGGCAGCGGACACTCAGTTGATCGCGGGGACGCAGAAGCGTAGAAGTCGCGGAAAGGCAGCTCGTCGGCGGCCCGCCCTACCGGCCGTGCCGGTCCCCGGCCGACGTCCACATCGCTCAGGTCGCACAGCTCGGCCAGGCGAGCCATGAGCTCCCGGGTGCGTCGGTTGAAAGGATTGTCCGCCTCCGGGGTGCTCAGACAGCGGTTGTCCACGGCAATGGTGCGGTAGCCCAATTGCCGTGCGGCCTCAATGCCGACGGCGATCCGCTCCAGGGGGACGTGCGCCTGGTGGAAGGCGTCCACGCTGAACAGGATGTAATCCAGGCCCGCCGCTTGCAACCCGGCCAGCCGATGGCGGGCGGTGTCTGGGTCTGTGGCCCAGTAGCCGTTGGTGAAGACGAGCACCGGGGCCAGTGGAGCCGCCAGGGCGACGCACTCTCGCAGCAGGTCGTAGCAGGTGAAAGGCTCGCCCCCGAAGAGGAGGATCCATTCCAACGGCTGGCCTGCCACTGCTGTCAGATAGCCCTCGACCTCGCTCACGCTCATCGTCTCACCCCCGCCTGGCCCGGCGCGGTAGCAGCAGTGGATGCAACGCGAGGTACATTCGTAGGTCAGGAGGAGGTCGAGGCCCTTGAGTTTTATGGATTCGGTCATGTGTGTCCTTGGGCTTTGCTCACAAGTATGTTTCAGATTAGACCATGTCCTTTCAAACGAAAACGCCTGGGCAAGGCTATTCTTCGAGCCTCGGACGTATTCATTGGGCCCTGAGAGCATCCTCAAACGCTGCCAAGAAACGGTCTATCTCCTGGGTGGAGATGACGTAGGGCGGGAAGAGGCGAAAGGTTGCCGTCTGCGGCTTATAGTCCACGATGAACCCTCTATCCAGCAGCCGCCGGAACGTGGCCGTCCCCTCGGCGGCCCGTTTCCCCTCCAGTTCGACTCCTAGCATCAACCCTCTGCCCCGCACGTCCCAGAGCCAGGCGTATTTCGAGGATAGCTCTTTCAGGCCTTTCAACAGGTAGGCGCCCTGCTCGGCTGCTCGTTGGACCAGGTGCTCCTCCTGCAAGATCGAAATCACCGTCGCTGCGATCCGCCCGGAGAAAGGATCGTTTTGGTGGGATTGGACGTGGCGCAGGATGGGTTGGCACTCCGCCTCTACTGCCTGGGTGGTCACGACCGCCGACACGGGCAAGCCCGCGCCGATGGCCTTGCCGATGACCAGGATGTCGGGCACGAGGCCGTCGTGCTCAAAGCCGAACCAGCGACCGGTGCGTCCCAGGCCGGTGGTCACCTCTTCGGCGATGAGGAGAGCGCCGCAGCGCGTGGCCAGTTCATGCAATCGGACTCCGTAGCCGGGAGGCGGCACGATCACCCCTCCGACGGCCATCACCGGCTCGTAGAGCACGGCCGCGATGCGGCCTTTGCCCCCGTTCGCCAGCGTGCGCAGATGATCCAGGCAGGCGAAGCCGTCGCAGGGCCAGGAGCGTCCGGCCGGGCAGCGCCGGCAGGTCGGTGCCGGCAGGCGGTGGACGGTGCCCAGGCGCGGCAGATACGGCGCAGCGCGCCCCGCTTCGGAGAGAGACAGGGCGTAGGTCGTCGCCCCGTAATACCCTTTTTCGATGACGACGATGCCGTCGGCGCCGGTGGCAGTGCGGGCCATCTTGAGGGCCAGTTCCACTGCCTCGCTGCCGGTGTTGAGGAAGACGGCGCGGTTCAGGGCCGGGGGCAGGATTTCCCCTAATTTCGACAGAGCCTCGTCCACTTCCTCGGTGGGAAAGTGGGCTCCCACGTGGGCCAGTTTGGCTGTCTGGCGTTGGATCGCTTCCACCCAGCGCGGGTGCCCGTAGCCCAGCACGTTGCACCACGTGCCGGCAAGCAGGTCCAGGTAGGGCCTGCCCGTTGCGTCCCACACGGTGCAGCCCTGGCCGCGCACGAGCGTGATCTCCTGAAGAGAATTTGTTTGCCAAAGGCGCATGTTGCTCGGACCTTTCAAAATCGCACCACGCCTTCGACCACCGGCACCACCTGCCCACCCACCCGCACGGCGGTGGCTTCTTCGCCGGTGAGGTCTACTTCCACGAATACTTTGCTGGGCCGGCCCATCTCCGCGCCTTGCTCGCTGAGGATCTGAGTGGTTGGCTCGGTGAGGGGCACGGCCCGGTGGTGGACCAGGTAGGCTCCCAGCGCACCGTTGGCGCTGCCGGTGGCCGGGTCCTCCGGCACTCCGTGGAGGGGAGCGAACACGCGCACGTGGACCGTGGCCTCGGGCTGCTCTGTCTCCAGGGCGAAGACCAGGGCCATGTCGGTGCCGACGGCCTGCCAGGCCCGCTTGAGGGCAGGGACGTTGAGTTGGCCGGCGTCAAGACCCTGTACTTCGGCCAGGGATCGGACCGGCACCATCATCTGCGGCAATCCCGTGGAGACGACCTGCACCGGCAATCCTGTCTCGGTGATGGCTTCGGGGGGCAGGCCCAGCCCGGCCGCCAGGTCGCTCACGTCCTCCAGCACAGCGTGGAAGGTGGGGCGGTCCTGGGTCATGACCACCCGCTCCACCCGGCCGTCAGCCACGTGCAGGTCGGCCGGTAGCACGCCTACTCCCAGCTCAAAGCGCACCTGGGTCACCGGTTCGCGCAGGTCCACGCGCCCCAGGTGGGCCAGGGCCCAGTGAGTACCCACTACCGGATGGCCGGCGAAGGGCAGTTCCGTTGCCGGGGTGAAGATGCGCACCTTGAAGTCGGCCTCTGGCGCCTGTGGTGGCAGCACAAAAGTCGTCTCCGAGAGGTTCATCTCCCGTGCCAGGCGCTGCATCTCTGCCGTGGTCAGCCCCTCGGCTTCGGGGAAGACGGCCAGCGGGTTGCCGCCGAAGGGCTTGTCGGTGAAAACGTCCACCTGAAGGAAACGATACTCTTTCACCACGTTTCTCCTTTCCTCTC
>JAOZOT010000654.1 GCA_029933115.1 Anaerolineae bacterium
AGGACCAAAGTCCCGGCCATGATAGGGATGGAAAAGCGTCGCCAGTGGTGATACTCGATGCGGGCCATCACCAGAAGCACCGCTACACCGATGGTTGCCCAAAGGACCTGGCGAACGAAGAAATAGGTCGGCTGTCCGTACTCCTTGTAAGCCAGGTCAAAAGTGGCGCTATAAACCATCATCAGGCCGATGATCAGCAAGGCCGCCACAATGATCAGAAGCAAATAGTCAAAGCTCCCTCTTTGGCTGCTGATTTGTTGATTTGTTGATCTGCCAATCCGCTTTTTAGCTGTAGCCATCTGTCGTTCCCAGAGCGGCCAAAGCCGCCACTACGAACACCTTTTAGAGCGTGTCTGAAAATTCGGGGGGGGCGGCGCTCGTAGTAACGACTTCAGTCGTTTTTAGCCGCAGAGCACCAATCATTAGCGACTCAAGTCGCCACTACGAGCATTTTTCAGACACGCTCTTAGAGAGCCTCTACCAACTGGCGGAAGCGCTCTCCTCGCTCGACAAAGTCACGAAAGGCATCAAAGCTGGTGCCCCCTGGAGCCAGCAGCACCACGTCACCGGGCTGTGCGTTCCTCGCTGCCACTTCTACCGCCTCCTCAAGGGTAGTGCATCTGTGAACAACCAACCGGGACTCGGGCATTGTGCATCGGGCATCACGGACCGCTTTCTCGATGAGGGGCGCCGCTTCCCCAAAAAGTACCAGGTGTCTCACCTTGCGCAACGTCAGCCGCGCCATCTCCTCCCAGGGCAGATGTTTGTCACGCCCCCCGGCCAGAAGCACAATGGGCTCCTCGAAGGAACGCAGGGCGGCCACAGTGCGCTCCGGTGAGGTAGCGATGGAATCGTTGTAATAGCGCACCCCTTTCAGAGTCCGAACCAACTCCAACCGATGCGCGACACCGGTGAAAGTAGTCGCCACCTGGGTCATTGATTGTGGATCGGCACCGGCCGCCCCGGCGATAGCACAGGCAGCCAGCACGTTTTCCACGTTATGCTGACCCAGCAACTTGATATCGGCCACAGTGCAAATCGGCCACTCCTCCCCCCCCAACCTGAGCACAACCTTCCCCTCGCGCACGAAAGCCCCCTGCCCCACCTCGGTCCGCAGACTGAAGCCCAACACCGCTCGAGATTCGAGATTCGAGATTCGAGACACGAGACTCGAAGTGATGGAGTTGTCGCAGCCCAATACGGCCACGTCGCCCGGCCCCTGATAGCGCAGGATGTTGACCTTGGCTTCGACGTAAGCCTCCATCGTCGGGTGGCGGTCCAGGTGGTTGGGCGTGATGTTCAAAATGGCGGCGATAGGAGGGCTCCAGCCTCGGCCGGTGAAGGCGAAGGGGCTAAAGCCCCCACTACTAACACTTGGCCAGGGAGCGAAAAACTCCAATTGAAAACTGGAGAGCTCCATGACCACCTTGTCTCCTGGTTGGATCTCGGCCAGGTGGCCGATCAGCGGCCGACCGATGTTACCCCCCACCCAGGTACGGTAGCCGGCCGTCTCCAGCATCCTGCCCACCAGAGCGGTGGTGGTCGTCTTGCCGCTGGAACCGGTTACGCCGATGATAGAAGCCGGGCACAACTCGGCAAACAACCTGGTCTCGCTGCTGAGGGGTATCCCCCGCTTTCTGGCCTCGGCCAGAATGGGGATCTCCAGCGGCACACCGGGGCTGACGAAAACCACATCAGCTTCCAAAATCTCCGTCGGATGCCCACCCAGCACAAAGCGGATCGGCAAGTCGGCCAGGGCCTCAATGCTTGCGGAGAGTTCCTGCCGGCTTTTTACATCACTGACCGTGACGATAGCTCCACTTTCGGCCAGGAAACGGGCCAAGGCTGTGCCCTCTCGGGCCAGGCCGATGATCGTCGCCCGCTGCCCTCTGAAAGGCCCGGTGGGCGGCAGATCGGGGGGCGTGGAGGGTGTCCCCCCAATACTCCCTCTCCCTTTTTTCGCGGTGGGAAATCGGCCTACCGGCCCAGCTC
>JAOZOT010000158.1 GCA_029933115.1 Anaerolineae bacterium
CTCCCAGGGAGGAGGAAATGGGGTTGAGGGGGTACCCCTCAGGTTCCCCGGGCTTCCACTGCGCAAGCCCTCTGAAATCCATCAAATGGCTACCACCTGATCGGCCGATTGCATGGCTTCCATGATACGGGTCATGCCGCCTACCTTCCCCACAGCGACTTGATCCCGCAGGCCGGCGTAGCTCAGGCAAGTGGAGCAGGTCAATATCGGGACCCCTTTGGCCTCCAGGGCTTGCAACTGGGCCAACACCGGCGAGCCGTGAGTGACCAGAGAGACGCCCTCGGTGGTGAAGACGAGTTGGATGGAGGGCTCCTCCAGGGCCTGCAAACTTTGCAACAATGCTGCCAACTGGCCATCAGAACAGGAGCCATTCTCGCCGATCACTATGGCTAACGATTTCCCTTTTTCCATGCTATTCCCTCTGCTTTCTAATCTGCTAACCCGCCCTCACCCCAGCCCCCTCCCCTCTTCCAACTCCTTCCCCTGTTTTGGGGGAGGGCCGGGGAGGGGGTGGAGAGGGGAGGGGCGCCGCAAAGCGGCGGGAAAGGGGTGAGAGCCAATGACAGCGCTCACAAGAGAGCCAAAGCTATGCCCAGCATCGCTGCCAAAATGCTCACCAACCAGAACCGCTGGGTCACCTGGGGCTCCGACCAGCCCAACAACTCAAAGTGATGATGCAAAGGGCTCATTTTGAAAAGGCGGCGCCCCTGACCATAACGCCGTTTGGTCAGCTTGAAATAGGCCACTTGCAGTATCACCGAGCCGGCCTCAGCCACAAAGATCAGGCCCACAACGGGCAACAACAGCCACTGACCCGACAGCAGAGCGACCACCGCCAAAGTCGCACCCAGAGCCAGGGAACCGGTATCGCCCATGAACAAGTCGGCCGGATAAGCGTTATACCACAGGAAAGCCATCAAGGCCCCCACAGTAGTAAAGCAAAAGGCCAGCAGCGGATACTGCCCTTGCAGATAGGCGATGATACCGTAAGCAGCAAAGGCCAGCGCGGCCGTAGATCCGGCCAACCCATCCAGGCCATCGGTCAGGTTGACGGCGTTGGAGGTGCCCACAATAATGAACATGGCCACAGGGACGTACCACAGGCCGATGTCTATCTTTTGCGCCACCGTGGGCAAGGCCACACTGCGCAGGTCCAACAGAAAATGCAACCCCAAAGCCGTGACAAGGGCGATGAACACCTGGCCTGCAAATTTGTAACGAGCCAGCAATCCTATCCCTTGATGTCGCCCCCGCACACCGGCCAGGTCATCGAGGGCCCCCAGCCCTCCAAACCCCACCATCACTCCCAAGGGCACCAGGATAGACTTGCCAATGAGTGGGCTGCCGTGCTCAAAGCCAAAATAAGCCAGGAAAGCCCGCCCGGCGGCAAAGCCGCTCAAAAAGTTGGCAAAGTTGAGGACGACAGTGATCACAAAGACCGGCACCAGGATCATCAGGCCGCCCATAGTGGGAGTGCCCATCTTGGCCTGGTGAGAGATAGGACCATCGAGCCGAATCTGCTTGCCGATGTGCCACCGGCGCAACAGGTTGATCAAAGGGCGACCCCAGATGACGGCCAGAAGGAAAGATACCGTCCCCAGAGTCAGGGTAAAGGGCATGGGGGCAGAGGCCATAACTAGCTAATCCCTTGCGATTGATTCAGCGGAGCCGTGAGAGCTGCAACGATCTCTTCCATCTTCATGCCTCGCGAACCCTTGACCAGCACGATGTCACCCGGGCTCACGATCTGGCGCATAAGAGCGATGGCCTGCTCGTTGTCCTCCACCATCAAAACCTCCTCCTCTGCCAGGCCGCAAGCCAGGGCCTCTTGGCCGATGATGCGGGCGCGTGGCCCCACGGTGATCAGCATGGATACCACGTCAACGGCCCGCCGTCCTACCTTGCGGTGGCCCTCCTCCTCGAAATCACCCAACTCCAGCATGTCGCCCAGGATGGCAATTTTGCGCCCTGACAACTCTGCCAGGAGATTGAGAGCAGCAATGGTAGAAGCGGGACTGGCGTTGTAGGTGTCATCAAGAATGGTCGAGCCTCTGATGCCCTGAACCGCCACCAAGCGTAGTTGCTCGGGCACGTCCCACAGCCCGGCTATGATTTCCTCCCAGGACTCGCCTTCAACCAGACCTACGGCTGCGGCCGCCAAAGCAGTGTGCACGCTGTGACGGCCCAGAAGAGGAATCTTAACATGGAGTCTCTCTCCCTCATGGTGGAGTTGAAAGCGAACGCCTTCTAAACCCTGGCTCTCGATGTGGCTGGCCCAAAGATCACAAGTGGGATCCAGGCCATAGTAAAAGACCTGAGCTTCCGTCTTCTCGGCCATAGCCCGCACCATAGGGTCATCCGCGTTCAAGATGGCCGCTCCCCCTTCGGAGGCCGGTGGCAGAGCCTCTACCAGTTCGGATTTGGCCTGGGCAATGCGCTCAATGGTCCCCAGCCGCTCCAGGTGGGTGGGGCCGATGTTGGTCACCACCCCCACGTGGGGACGGGCGATGGCCGCCAGTTCGGCGATTTCCCCCAGAGCGTACATGCCCATTTCCAAAACGACCTGCTCGTAACCGGAATCCAGGTACAACAGAGTCAGGGGCAAGCCGATTTCATTATTGTAGTTCCCCCAACTCTTCAGAGTGCGGAACCTCTTTCTCAGGACCGACCAGATCACCTCTTTGGTGGTCGTCTTGCCCACACTGCCGGTCACGCCAATGACGCGGGGGGAAAACCTGGCCCGCCAGAAGGCAGCCAGGCGCTGAAAAGCTTTCAAGCTGTCCTCGGTCATGAGGCACACGGGCAACCGGATAGGAGTACCGGGCAAGGGGCTTTGGGCATCCACCACCTGACATTCAGCCTCTATTTCCCTCTCAACGATGGCAGCTATGGCCCCTCGAGCGAAAGCGTCAGCTACAAAGTCGTGACCATCGTGCTGCTCACCGCGTAGGGCCACGAAGAGGCTGTTGGGGCACGCCTCTCGCGAATCAATAACTACTTCGCTCAATTCGAGGTCGGGGATCACCTCTTTGGCAGGCTTCTGGCCGGTGATCCCTTCCACAAGGTCGGCCAAGGTAAGCATCGCCTCAGTTCTCGTGCAACTCTCAGAGCGTGTCTGAAAATTCAGGGGGGCGGCGCTCGTAGTAACGACTTCAGGTAACTACCCGGGCATGATTGATTTCAAGCCCCCTGCGAAGCGGGGGGTCGGTGATAGCCGGCCCACGCTTCTACTCGCACCCGGTAACCCGGCATAGCTGTGATCTCACCCCCGCCTGCGACGGGGGCTTCATACCATGGTCGTTTTTGGCCGCAGAGCACCAATCATTAGCGACTCAAGTCGCCACTACAAGCATCTTTCAGATACGCTGTCAGGTGCGATGCACCTCACAGGTGCATCACACCTCTGCGTCTGTTCTAGTCCCTTACCCTCACCCGTGTCTCCCCTCTCCTCCGCGAAGAGGGGAGACACCCAGGGTGAAGAGGGATATAGCCGAAGGTAGCCGCAGCTCTGCCTCCTGCGGCAACGGGCTACCCTGTGGCACAAATTAAGCTCCCCGGGCTCCGCCGCGCAAGCCCGATCTGCCGAAACTGCTAGATCACCCACCGGCGACCCTCACGTCATCCGGCGGAATTCCCAGCAAGATGAAAAGTTGCTCGGCCACGGTCTTAAAGACCGGAGCCGCCACTTTGGAACCCCAGGGCTCGACAGATGGTTTGTCAATCTTGACCAGGACTATAAAGGCTGGGTCCTCCGGGGGAGCGTAGCCAATAAAAGAAGCAATGGTCCAGGTGGGATGGTACCCCCCCGGAATAGGCACCTGGGCCGTGCCCGTTTTGCCCGCGATTTTGTAGCCGGGCACAGCAGCCAGGTCTGTCTCTTCTTGCACAGCCTCTACCAGCATCCGGGTCAATTGTTCGGCTGTCTGGGGGAAGATAACCCGACGCACAGCCGTGGGCTGGATGGTGGTGACATGGTCTCCGTCAACGATTTTTTCCACCACGTGAGGCTTCATCATCAGGCCATCGTTGGCCACGGCCGCCACAGCGGTTATCATCTGAAGCGGGGTCACCGCCAGCCCCTGGCCGAAGGAATTAGTCCCCAGGTCAGACTCGTGCCATTCCCCATCGCCAGGGAGGCGCAGCCTGCCCGGGCCCTCGCCGGCCAAATCAACCTCGGTGATGCGCCCAAATCCAAAGCGCCTGACGTAGGTGTAGAACCTCTCCCTGCCCAGGGTGGTGCTGACATAGGCCGCCCCCACGTTGAGGGATTGAGCCAACACATCAGTCATGGTCACCAGGCCATGTCCTCGCCGGTCCCAATTCATGATAGTGCGCCCCCCAACCTCAATGCTCCCACTATCGTAAAAAGTGCTCTGGGGGGTGATGACACCGGCGTCAAGGCCGGCGGCCATAGTGACGATTTTAAAGACCGAACCAGGTTCATAATGAATACTGACTGAGGGATTGACGAACAGTTCAGCCGGCGTCTCGGCGAAGCGGTTGGGATTGTATGAGGGGTAGCTGGCCATGGCCAGGATGCTACCGGTTTTGGGCTCCATGACAATGATGGTGCCGCTTTCGGCTCCATACCTGGCGATAGCTCTTTCCAGCTCCTCCTCCACCATGTGCTGAATGGTGCGATCAATAGTCAGAATCAGGTCTCGGCCATTCCGCGGGGGCGCCAGGCGGTGGAAACCAATGGGAATATAGTTGCCCGCCGGATCCCTTTCCCCCTGGCCTTCTCCTGCCGTGCCTTTCAAGATCTGATTGTAATAACCTTCGACCCCGTAGTAACCATTGTTGGTCTCGTTCACAAAGCCCAGGACGTGAGCGGCCAGACTGCCTTCAGCACATACCCTTCTTGGCCTCGGCTCTACTCTGATCCCCCTTAGACCCCACGACTCGATAGTTTCACCAATTTGCTGTGGGACGCGTCGGGCCAATCTCACGTGAGGCCGGCCCGATTTCAACAGCTCCAAAATTTCGCCACGAGGTCGGTCCAATAAAGGCGCCAGACGGTCGGCCAACTCTTCGGGGTTGGCTATCATGGGAGGAGCAGCGGTGATCTCGAACTCAAAGATGTCTAGAGCCAAGAGGTGGCCATTGCGGTCTCTGATAGCCCCGCGCAGAGGGGTGATTTCCATGTACCAGTCGTGTTCGGCTTTGGCCAGACCTAGCAGGTACTCGTACTCCAGAACCTGCCAGCGGAAAAGCTGCCCCACGTTGATTAGCGCAAAAGCAAAAAGCACCGCCGACAGAAAGGTGATACGGCGCAAGGGTTTGCCTTCTGGCTCTTCAGTGGACACCTGTCTGCCCCCCTCAAGGCGTACCTTCGGCCATAGCCGAGCCGGGTTGCAAAGTGACCCAGGTGGTAAATTGCGAAACCAGCTTCTCCCACCAACTCGCCAAAGCAGTGGCCACAACACTGTCGCGCCGACTAGCCTCGTTCCCTGCCTCCTCTCGCTGAAAAGAGGTCGAGCCAAGGTTCTCCTCCAAAGAAGTCGCAACCAGTGCCCCTGGGGATGAGCGGTCTGGTGGGTAGTCGGCTACGACCAGGTACTCGACCCGCTCAGGTGGTACAAAACCCAATTGCCTGGCTCTGGCCTCGACATTTTCCAACCTCTCTAATTCTGCGATCTCTAGCATCAGCCTGGCGTTTTCACGCTGAAGGCGGGTCCGCTCCCTCTCCAACTCGTAGATGCGATAGCCCGTTGTGGTCACTTGGCTGGCCTGAGTCAGATAAAGCCAGCCCAGCAGACTGACGAGAATAATAATCAGGAGGAAACCAATAGCTGTCTTGGCATCGAGGCTCCCTATACCCTTCTCAGTTAAGCCCCCAGCAGAATCCCTTTTGAGACGCTGGGAGAGCGCACCTGACTGGCCGGTAATCATTGAGAGTCTCCTTAAAAATAGGGAACAATGCGAGTGCGTCGCACCTTACTTTAATGGCTCTACACGGATTCGAGGGGTGGGGATAAGCCTCCCGCAGGTTGAGGGCACCTGATCGTTGCTAAATTGCTTCGCCTTCCGCAGTTCCTGCCTCAGCAAAGGCTGTATGAAACCTGCGGGAGGCTGGCTTACCCCACAAATCCGAGTAGACCCACTTTAATGACGCCGAGGAGCCAAGCGGGCCGCAATGCGCAGTTTGGCACTGCGAGAGCGAGGATTGGCTTCTAGCTCCAACTCTGAGGGCGTGATGGGTTTCCTGGTCACTATTTCCAAAGTTGCCCGATGCTCACAGCGGCAGACCAGAACCTCTGGCGGGCAGATACAGTCCTGCGACTCCCGACGATAGAACTGCTTGACCAGGCGGTCCTCCAAAGAATGATACGAGATGATAGCCAACCGTCCCTGCGGTGCGAGGACCTCCACCGCCTGGGGCAGAACCCGGCTGAGAGCCGATAGCTCGTCGTTTACCGCAATGCGCAGGGCCTGAAAGGTCCTGGTGGCGGGATGTATTCTCCCTCTTCGACCGACGGCCCTGGCCACGACCTCAGCCAACCGACGGGTGGTGTGGATTGGGCGGGCGGCCACAATGGCTTGAGCGATACGCTGAGCGCGGCGCTCTTCCCCATAGCGACGCAGGATCTCGGCCAATTCTGTGGCGGAAAGCCCATTGACCAGCTCTGAAGCCGGCTTTCCCCGATGGGGATTGAAACGCATGTCCAGAGGACCTTCCAATTGAAAGGAAAAACCACGTTCCCCGCCGGCCAGTTGCAACGAGGAAAGCCCCAGATCGAGGAGGATGCCATCGGCGGGATGGAATCCATGCCGCGAGGCGATTTCCGCCAACTGAACAAAGTTGGCGTTGACCAGAGTGACCCTTGGCCCGTATTCGGCCAGACGCTCTGCAGAGACAGCAATAGCCGCCGGGTCGGCGTCAATGCCCAGCAGGCGTCCGGTGGGGCTCGATTCCTCGAGGATACCGACCGCGTGACCGCCTCCTCCCAAAGTGCCATCAATGTAGCGTCCCCCCGGTTTGATTTGCAGGCCCTTCAGAACCTCTTGGTAAAGAACAGGAATGTGAGCTTGCTCACCCGACCCACTCATCGGTCTCTAAATTCCCAGGCTGGCAAGCTGCTCAGCGAAAGCAGCCCCCTCGTTCTCCAGACGGGCGGTGACCTCCTGCCAGCGCTCTTTGCTCCAGATTTCCAGCCGCGAGTTGACCCCGACGATGACCACCTCGTTCCCGATGGCAGCGTATTCACGAAGGGGAGAAGGCAACAGAATCCGTCCCTGCTTATCCAGCTTACACTCTGAGCCAGAGTAGATTAAGCGGCTGAAGTAACGGGCGTCTCTTTGGGTGAGGGGGAGTGTAGCGACCTTATCGGCCAGGACTTTCCAGCTATCCAAGGGGTAAACGAACAGGCAGCCATCCAGGCCCCGGCTGACAAACATCCCTTCGGCCAACTCTTCACGGAATCGAACGGGAATAGTCAGCCTCCCCTTGTCGTCTATAGTGTGCTCAAACTCTCCAGAGAACATCTGTTCTGCATCTCCCACTTTGGGGCTATTTTAAGGCAAAATGGGGCATGTAAGCCCCACCAATCTCCCACTTCACCCCACTTTTTTCCACCTATTGCCTATTATACACCACTTTTGCCTTCTTGTCCAGTCCCTCCCGAAAATTTTAAGGTAAGTCCACAGAACCTCCACGTTGACCCCAAGCTGGAAATCTGATATACTTCTGGCAGCGTGTCTGAAAAATGCTCGTAGTGGCGACTTGAGTCGCTAACGACTGGTGCTCTGCGGCTAAAAACGACCGAAGTCGTTACTACGAGCGCCGCCCTCTGAA
>JAOZOT010000655.1 GCA_029933115.1 Anaerolineae bacterium
GCGTTTGCCACGCCGAGGCTACTAAACTGGCTGCCACCAGCCTGCACCAGAATCTAACGGGCTATCGAACCATACTGACCGCCCGCGGGGCCGACTTCAGCGACCCCCGCATGGAGGAGGCGTTTAACAACCACTGCAACACCTGCCATACTACGTGTGGCCAGTGCCACATCAGCCGGCCGAGCTTCACCTTCGGCGGTCTGATTAAGGGCCACAAGGTCAAGGAAGTCGCTTCTATCAAAGACACCTGTATGGCCTGCCACGGTGCCCGGGTATCCAATGAGTATCAAGGCAAAAACGAGGGCGTCGAAGGAAGCGTCCACTGGCTGGAGGAAGGGATGCCCTGCTTCGAGTGCCACAATGTGAGCCAGTATCACGGCGACGGTATCGAGCACGCCCATCGCTACGATGGCGCTCCGAGCGTGAGTTGCCTGGAGGGTTGTCACCCGGAGGCAGACCCCGATCAAAGTGAGATACTGGAGCACAAGATCCACGCCGACAAGGTGGCCTGTTACGTCTGTCACGTGTCAGGTCCGTACAAGAGTTGCTATAACTGCCACGTAGGCGTAGACGAGAAGGGCCTGCCGTACTATGAAACCGACGAGAGCAAGTTGACCTTCAAGATCGGGCACAATCCCCTGAAGAACGAGGACCGGCCCTGGGACTACGTATTGGTCCGTCACGTCCCTGTTGTGCCAGACTCCTTCGCTTTCTATGGAGACAACCTACTGCCTAACTTTGACAGTCTGCCGACGTGGAAGTACGCCACGCCCCACAACATCCAGCGGGTCACAGCCCAAAACGAGAGCTGCGACAGTTGCCACGGCAACGCTGATCTCTTTCTGACGGCTGACGATGTGGCCCCGGAGGAGTTGGAGGCCAATGCCGATGTGATCGTCAAAGAGATACCGCCGACCTCGTGGGGGCCGTACCCGGTGATTGAACCGACGCCGACTCCTAGTAGGTGGCTCTGGCTGCTTTGGGTGGGCTTGGCCATTGTGATCGTTATCGTCGTCGTGGCGATCGTGCTGGTTACCCGTCGGGCCAAGGCTGGCTAATCGCGCCCTATTTGCGGCACGGGCACACCGCGGAAGAGACATTACTTATCTTTCCCATAGGAGAGCAAAATGGACAACAATAAGCGAGTGACGGTGGATCGAAGAGATTTTCTCAAGCTTACAGGCGTTGGTCTGAGCGGATTCCTTTTGCAACCGTCGGCTCAGGCCCTTGCCTCTGCTCTGGATGAGAACGAAGTAGCCATCCTATACGATGCTTCCAAATGCATCGGCTGCCGGGCCTGCGAGAGAGCCTGCAAGGAATGCAACAACTTGCCGGCAGAGCCAGAGCCCCCCTCTGATCTGTCAGCCATCACCTGGAATCTGATCAAACAGAGGAAGGGAGTTGATTGGGATCTGACCAAGCAGGGGAAGGGAGTTGATGAGGCTGACCGGCCTTTCTTCAACTATCAATGCATGCACTGCACCGATGCTGCTTGTGTGATGGTCTGTCCGACTGGGGCGCTGTACAAAGATGAAAAGGGCTTTGTGGCTGTAGATGAGGACAAATGCAACGGCTGCGGTTATTGCACCCAGTTCTGCCCCTTTGGTGTGCCCCATCTGAAAGATGTCAACTTGCTCACCGGTGAGGCCAAGGTCGGCAAGTGCATCTTTTGTTGTCAGAACCAACCACAGGAGGGTATAGGCAAGGTAGCCTGTGTCGAGGCTTGTCCGACTGGAGCCCTGACATTGGGCCGGCGAGAGACATTGATAGACGAGGCAAAGATCAGGGTCTCCCAGTTGAAAGCTGAAGGTCATAGCGGAGCGATGCTCTACGGCGAAAGCGAAGCTGGTGGCTTGCATCGTCTGAGCATCTTGCTGGACGAACCCTCAGCCTACGGCCTACCCATCGATCCCCAAGGGTCTATCACTTTCTCCAGCATTTGGCAGAAGATCATCCAGCCTTTGGGGGGAATCGCCGTAGGTG
>JAOZOT010000159.1 GCA_029933115.1 Anaerolineae bacterium
TCAGCCGGGCCATCATATGCCATATGGTATCCCATGGCCCGGGCCAGCCGGCAGGTGATCTCCCAGTCCGGCAGCGCCACGCCCGGAGGCGACACCGCCTTGCGGATACGGCGCACCCGCCGCTCGGCATTGGTAAAGGTGCCGTCCTTTTCGTAAAAGCATGCAGCCGGAAATACCACATGGGCCATTTTTGCCGACTCAGTCAGGAAGATATCCTGGGCCACTACCAGATCCATGGCTGTAAATGCCTTGCGCACAGCACCGGTATTTCCGTGGGTCTGTACCGGATCATAGCCCACACAGTACAGCCCCTTGAATTTTCCATGTCGGGCCGCTTCATACATCTCGGGCTCGGTAAGGCCTGGATTTGCAGGCAGTTCCACTCCCCATGCCTGCTCCAAGCGTTCCCTGGTCTCGATGTCCGAGACGTCCCGATAGCCGGGATATACATATGGAAGCGCCCCCATGTCGCAGGAACCCTGCACGTTGTTCTGGCCCCGCAAAGGGCAGATACCGGTATTTGGACGACCGATGTTGCCGGTGGCAAGGGCCAGGTTGGCAAGGGCCATGACCCCTTGAGTGCCGTTCCGGTGCTCGGTGACTCCCAGGCCGTAGAGAATCATTCCCTTATCAGTACCGGCGTAAAGTCGGGCAGCGGCCTCCACGAGTTCGGGGAGAACTCCTGTCCGGGCCTGCACGGCCTTTGGAGAATAGTCTTTTATATGTCCACGCAAGGCATCCAATCCTTCGGTCCGGGATTCGATGAAGTCCTTGTTTTCCAGCCCTTCGGCCAGAATGACATGAAGAATTGAGTTAAGGAGCAGGACATTGGTGCCAGGGACAAGCCACAGCCAGATATTGGCCAATGCCGCCATTTCCGTGCGCCTGGGGTCTATGACGATCAACCTGGCACCGTTTTTTAAGGCCCGCCGCACCTTCATGCCTACCACAGGATGTGCCTCACTGGTGTTGGAGCCGCAGATCAGCAGTACGTCAGCCCCCTCGATATCAGCAAGGGAATTGGTGGCGGCGCCGCTGCCCAGGGCGACCCTCAGCCCGCTTACCGAAGGCGCGTGGCAGACCCTTGCACAATTATCCACGCTGTTGGTCTTGAAGACGACTCTGGAAAGTTTCTGGAGCACATAATTCACCTCGTTCTCGCACCTGGAGGAGGAAAGGACGCCCAGCGCATCAGGACCGTGCTCTTCCATGATGCGCCCAAAGCCCCTGGCTGCAAAATCAATGGCCTCTTTCCATGTTGCCTGCCTGAAGGGTTCATCCCTGTTTTCACGGATCAAGGGATGGGCAAGACGTTCCGGATGGCGGTAAAAATCAAATCCGAACCGGCCCTTGACACACAGGTCCCCGTTATTGGGCGGCTGACCGGGATCGGCCTTTACCTCAAGCAGGACATCCTGCTTGACATGCAGATCAACAGCGCATCCGGTCCCACAGTAAGTGCAGACGCTGCGGACGGTTTCAGCCTCCCCGGGCAGCAACGGCACAGTCAGCGAATTCTTGGTCAGGGCGCCCGTGGGGCAGGAATCGACACAGGCCCCGCAGGAGACACATTTATCGTTCAGATTGATTTTAATCCCGATTATCCCCTTTTCGTTTTCCATGTAATCCAGCTCAAGGGCATCAAACTCACAGCTCCGCTCACACCGGTAGCATATCACGCACCTGTTCGGATCAGCGGTAATAAAATGATGATTCCTGTTGACAGGCATAATGAGCCGATCAGGCGACTTCGAGGCATCGACCTTATGGTCCATGCATATTTCACGGTATGTGCATTTGGAAAGGCCTGAACATCCGCACTGCAGACACCGTTTTGCCTCACGCAAGGCCATCTCTTCGGTAAATCCCAGCTCCACCTCGTCAAAGTCGCCGATGCGCTGTTCCGGAGGACGGACAGGCATGCTCTCGCGCATGCGGATCGAGTAACCGCCGAAGTTTCGCATATCAACGTTCTCGAAACGTTTTCCCTTTGAAAAGTTCAGCCGGCCATCTGCCGGCCGGGCAACGGGCGTGCCTGTGATCTCCAGATGGATGGCCTCTGCCGCCCTGCGGCCCGAGTCCACTGCCTGTATGACAGAGCGTGGGCCAGTAGCCACTTCGCCACCGGCATAGATACCCTTTACGCTGGTCCTCATTGTAGTGGGACTGACCTTGATGGTCTTGCGCGGAGTAAGATTGAGCCTGGCCTCAATTTTGCCGAAATTCCTAAAAGAGTCATCCCCCTCCTGGCCAGGCGCTGCTATGACTGTATCGCCGTTCCACACAAGCCGGGACGCCTCCATGACCACAGGATGCCTGATCCCTTTTTCATCAGGCTTCCCTAAGACCGTTCTTGCCATTTCCATCTGCAGCCGGCCTTCCTGGCGGGAGAGGCATAAAGGCATGGCCATCAGGAAGAACTGGACCCCCTCGTTCTCGGCCTCCTTAATATTCCTCTCCTGGGCTGGCATCTCGACCCGGGACCTGGGATAGATCACCATCACATCCCCGGCCCCCAGCCGTCTTGCGCAGCGGGCCGCCTCAACTGCGATCTTGCCACCGCCGATGATCAACACCTTGTTGCCCAAGGCCGGTATCCTGCCGGTCTTAATCTCGCGCAAAAATTCGAGACCATCCCTGGCCAGCTCGCCACCTTCTACGCTTAGGGACCTCTGCCTGCCCATGCCGGTTGCTATGAAAATTGCCTCGAATCCCTGATCCCGCAGATCCTGCAGGGAAAAATCCCTGCCCCAGCGCCTGCCGGTCCTGACATGGACGCCCATATTGATGATGGACACAATCTCGTGGTCCAGGTCTTTTTGAGGCAGCTTGAAGTTGGGGATGGCGTAACGCACAAGACCGCCCAGCTTTTCTTCAGCCTCAAAAAGGGTGACCGCATGGCCCTGCTTTCGAAGATAGTATGCTGCAGAGAGCCCGGCAGGACCGCCGCCGACAATGGCGACATTGTGGCCTGTTTCAGATACCAGGGTCTCGGGGACCGGATTTTGTTTTTTTGCGTAGTCCACGACAAAGCGCTTCAGGTGGTTGATGGCTATGGACTCGTCCACCAATACCCTGCGGCAACGGGTCTCGCAAAAACGGGGGCAGACCCGGCAGACGATGCCGGGCAGGGGATTTTTTTCCTTGATCAGTCGAAGGGCCGCTCCATACTCCCCTTTGGCAATGAGATTCACATATCCCTGCACATTGATCCCGCCTGGACAGGTAAGATTGCACGGGGCCTTGCAGTCGCCATAGTGATGAGATGCCAATTGCTGCAGACGTCCTTTCCGGTGGCTTTTGAGCTCCGGAGTCCTGGTCACCACCACCATCCCTTCTGCAACCTGCGTCCGGCAAGCACGGGACCTCTCGCCATTTACGTCCACAAGACACAGGAGACAGGGCCGTTTCGAGTCCTCAGACCCAGGCAGGTGGCAGAGATGTGGAATGTCAATTCCGGCATTGGCGGCTGCCTCCAAAATAGTAGCGCCCGGAGGAGCGGTAACGTTCTTTCCGTCAATAGTGAGTGATACCGGGGCCTGCCCAGCAGAATGTCCGGAGTTTTTCATTTGATGCATCCTATTCAAGCGCTGCACTCAGGACCTTGTCGCACTTTTCATGCACGAGGCCGGCAATGCCTTCCCTGCTGTAATCGCCTGATTTCAGCATCTGCCTGGCGGCTTTCAGCAGCCCGGTACGGACCTTGCGTCCCCTGGCTGCATCGGCAGCCTTGGCCAGCCTCCGGTGAAGCACTTCAATGTCTTCGTGTTCGGCATGGCCAAGCCGACCTAGCGACTCCACTTTCCTGGTAAACTCGGTAATAATTTTCACAAAATGAGTGGCCTCGGCAGCCGAGGCCCATTCGATCAGAAAACGCTCCTTGCGGATCCCAAGCCTGCCCAATGCTTCATGGACAAGGGCAGCGCTGACCAGGGCATGATAATTGCCGTCCTGGTAGTGACATTCGCCTGGATGGCAACCTCCCACAAAAACCCCGTCAGCGCCGGTGGCCAACGCCTCCAGCGGAAAGGATGGATCCAAGCGGCCGGTACACATGATACGGATGACCCGCAGGTTCGGCTGGTACTGGTAGCGGCCAACGCCTGCTGAATCAGCCGCAGTGTAACAGCACCAGTTACAAAGAAACCCCAAAATTTTCACCTGATATATATCGTTTCCCATCTCTATTCTCCAACTGAGGTAAAGGCATGAATCTGTGCGCGAATTCCCTGCTCTGTGAACCGTGCCATGTCAATGGCCATTACCGGACAGCGTGCCGCACAGATCCCGCATCCCTTGCAGGAAGCGGGCAAGGTCCGTGCCTTGCTTTTTTTGCCCTTCTTAATCATCCGGATAGCCTTGTAGGGGCAGAACGTCTCACAGGCTCCGCAACCGATGCAGCGGTCTTCATCCACCTGGGAGACAATGGGTTCGGGCTGGATAGCGCCCTTTGCCAGAGGCTGGCAGGCCCTTCCCGCCGCCGCCTGGGCCTGAGCTATGGTCTCGTCCATTGTCTTTGGTGAATGAGCCAAACCACAGACATAAACGCCGTCCACCGCCAGATCCACCGGCCGGAGCTTGACATGGGCCTCCAGGAAGAAACCATCAGCCGTCAGCGGCACCTTCAACATACGGGCCAACTCAGTTGCGGGTTCTGGGACAATACCTACAGAGAGCACTACAAGGTCGGCGCTGAATTCAATTTGCTCGCCGAGCAGTAAATCCATGACCAGCACCCGCAAAGGACTGTTTTCCCCCCTGCCCTTCAGCACTTCAGGCGGATTGTCCAGGGTGTAACGCAAAAAAATAACGCCCTGCCGCCTGGCCTCCCGGTAGTCGTCCTCCATAAAGCCGTAAGCCCTGATATCCCGGTACAGTATGGTAACGGCCAAATTATTCTTGAGGCGTTTCAGTCTCAGGGCGTTTTTCAGGGCCTGACCGCAGCAAACCCGGCTGCAGTAAGAAAGATCCTCGTCACGGGAGCCCACACACTGGATCATCACAACCTGCCTCATTTTGGCCAAAAACGGTTCTCCGGATCTGAGCCGGTCTTCGAGATCCAACTGGGTTATCACCCGGTCTGACCGGCCGAACAGATACTGGCTGGGCTCGTATGCACGGCCGCCTGTGGCCAGTACCGTAACACCGTGGTTGATCAGCTCGCTGCCTGTAACAGTGGATACTGTAGTGGTAAAGTTTCCAATATAACCGGAGATAGAAGAGACCTTGGCCTGAGTCAGAATGTGGATGAGCGGATGCCCGGCGGTCCGTTTAACGAGATTACTTATGATCTTGCGCGGGTCTTGGCCGTGTCTATCGGCACTCAGTTTCAATGCCTGCCCGCCCAGGACCTTTTCCCGTTCCAACAAGGTGCATTCATATCCCTGTTCGGCAATGGCAAGGGCAGCGGTCAGGCCTGCAAGACCGCCACCTATCACTAAAGCCGATGGCGTCACTGGCAGGTGCTGTTCGGCAAGCGGGGTCAAATATGATGCCTTTGCCACCGCCATCCGTACCAAATCCTTGGCCTTTTGGGTGGCTGCGGCACGTTCATGCATATGTACCCACGAACACTGGTCGCGAATGTTGGCCATTTCAAAAAGCGACCGGTTGAGGCCGGCTTCACGCAATGTAGCCTGAAACAGGGGTTCATGGGTCCTGGGCGTGCAGGCAGCCACAACCACGCGGTTCAATCTGTATTTGTGTATTGTTTCGACCAAATGGCTCTGTGTGTCCTGAGAGCAACTGTAGAGGTTATCAGCAGCATAGACCACATTGGGCAGGGTGGCTGCGTAACTGCATACTGCCTTGACGTCAACTACCCCGGCGATATTGATTCCGCAATGGCATACAAAAACCCCGATCCTGGGTTCCTCGCCGGCAACATCCCTTTCTTCCGGATACTCGGCATGGACCATCTCCACACCCCTGGAGACCTCAAGAAGTCCTGCACAAAGGGCCGAGGCGCCACTTGCCTGGGTGACGCTGTCCGGAATATCCTTTGGTCCCTGAAAGGCACCAATAACAAAAACTCCGGGCCTTGTGGTGGCAAGAGGTGAATAGATATCCGTGCTGGCAAAATCATAGGCATTGAGATCAATCCCTGCGGCACGGGCCAGCTCTTCTGCCCCTTCCGGGGCCTCTAAACCCTGGGAGAGGATAACCATGTCGAAAAATTCACTGTGGTGTTTGCCGTCATAGGTAACATATGTGAGTGCCAGACGGTCAAACACCCTGTCCACCTTGGGCGGTCTGGCATAGATGATACGCAGGTCGTTCTCAGCTATTGCGCGCTTGCGGGCCGCGTCAAATCCCTTGCCGTGGGTGCGGACATCCATGTAAAAAAGGGTGATTTCAGCCTCTGGATCATGTTCCCTGGCCATGGTAGCCTGCTTGATAGCGTACATGCAGCAGACCGATGAACAGTAGTTGTTGCCGCAGGTCTCATCCCGGGAGCCGATACATTGCAGGAATGCGATTCGCTTGGGATGACGTTCATCGGAGACCCGCACAATTTCGCCTCTGGTTGGACCGCTTGCACACATCAACCGCTCGAACTCAAAAGCAGTCAACACGTCATCAAATCGGCCCCAGCCGTACCGGTGCAGGACATCTTTGCTGATCCGTCCAAAGCCGGGAGCCAGGATTACTGCCCCCACCTCCAGGTTCAGCATCTCCTCCTGCTGGTCAAAGCGAATGGCCTTTGCCTGACAGACAACGGCGCAGAGACCGCAGGTGTCGTAATTCAGACGCATACAGGCCCTGGGATCGATATGGTAGCTGGTGGGCACTGCCTGGGCATAATCGATGTGAGCAGCATGGGTGAGAGAAAGACGCTCATTGTAGTCGTCACCGATAACTTTTAGGCAGTAAAGGGTACACTGGCCGCATCCGGTACAGGCCGACTCATCTATATAGCGCGGCTTTCGCCTGACCAGGACACTGAAACGGCCGGGACTGCCTTCAACGGAAACAAGTTCGGCATTGGTAAGGATCTCGATGTTGGAGTTCCTGCCGGCCTCCACCAGCTTGGGAGCAAGTATGCACAGGGAACAGTCGTTTGTGGGAAAGGTCTTGTCCAGCCTGGCCATGGCACCGCCGATAGCTGCACTTTTTTCCAGCAGATGGACCCTATAGCCGAGTTCGGTCAGGTCGAGGGCGGCCTGGACACCTGCCACTCCGCCACCTACCACCAATATAGAACCAGCCCTCTGCTGAACAGCGGAGAGAACACCTTTTGGCGAAATCATTGAAGCTCCTCTTTTCAGGTTGAAAAATGGACTACGTCTAAAGTGGCCTCAGCCAGACTCAGCGACCGTCCGGCTCCAAACTGAAAAAAGAAAATATTTGTAAAGAGATCAGAGGAAAATCAGACGGCAGGATAGCTGAAACGGCCGGTCAAAATTCGCAGCCCGCACCGGGCCGACCGGTAACAGCCGGCCACCAACTCAGTATTTTGAATAGCTTAAATACAACAAAATATTATTTCCTGTTCTAAGTTCCAGTTAAATGCCTATTTATAAAATTGAGAGATAAAGACAATTTTGTCCATTTGAAGATACTCGCAATTATTAATTTTTTCAAATGTCAATAATATCCCAAATCAGATAATTTGTTCCATCAAATCCAAGAGTATCTAATGTGGAGAAAAGATATTTTATGCCCCAAATCTGGAAAATTTTGTGCAGAATCAAATAGTTAGTTTGCTCAAATGATTAAATGGATTAATCACCATGATGCCAGGTGTCATCGTTGATCC
>JAOZOT010000656.1 GCA_029933115.1 Anaerolineae bacterium
CTACAGCGGCCAACTGCACACCATTGACGAAGTTGTACGATTTGCGGTTACAGAGAGCATCGTCCGGCGCGGCCAATTCGACATCAACCAGATCGCTTGGTCACAGTGGGCTCTCTCGCCGGCAACCAGGCAGGGTAGCTTTGGCCTGCAAGGTAACGTATTTTCAAAAAAAGGTATTGCCCTCTCTTTGCTGGCCATACCTCTGTACTGGGTAGCTTTGATGACCCCTCAGGTGGGTCTCGTGCAGACGGCGATGACCCTTAACCCGCTCGTCACCGCCCTGACAGGGGTAGTGGTTTTTCTCTACCTGCGGCGGCTGGGGTACTCACCGGGCATCGGCTTGGCAACGGCGCTTGCCTTCGGCCTCAGTACAATTGCCTGGGTGTACAGTAAATACTTCTTGGACGAACCCCTTTCGGCTCTGACCCTCTTGCTGGCTGCCTACTTTCTCCTGCGTTTCAGGAGCAAGCACCATCCTACTGAGTCAGCTCTAGCCGGCCTCTCGCTGGGTCTGGCCGTGGCTACCAAAACCACCAACCTGGCTTTAGTACCCATCTATGTCCTGTATCTGATTCTACCCCCTTGGCAGACCGAGCAGAGGCAAAGCGGGAGAATGTGGTCGGTGTCGTTCCTGCTGGTGCCTCTAATCATCGTTTGCCTGCTATTGGGCCTCTACAATTTGGTGAGGTTTGGCAATCCATTGGTCACTGGCTACGACTTTGGGGCGGGAGAAACTTTCTCTACCCCGCTGTGGTTGGGGCTGTACGGCTTTCTCTTCAGCCCCTACAAGAGTATCTTCCTTTACTCTCCCATTCTGCTGGCCTGTCTTGTCTCCTTTCCGCTTTTCTTCAAACGCCACCGGCTGGAGGGCTGGCTCATTGGATTGATCGTCATCGCTCATCTTCTGCTCTTCGCCAAATGGTACATGTGGTGGGGCGGGTTCGCCTGGGGGCCGCGTTTCCTGGTGCCGCTGACACCCCTTCTGGCCATCACCCTGGCCCCCCTGGTCGAGAGTGTGCTGACACGGGGATCGCTGCCCGCAAAGCTAGCTCTGGCAGCCCTGGCTTTGCTGTCCACAGCGGTACAGGTTTTGGGAGCCAGTGTCAATTTCGTGCTGTACGAGGTCAAGCTGCGAGAGATTTTCCCTGCGCCGGAGGTCAACCCGGCGCTCTACGACCCACCGGCGCTTTACGACCTCCGCTACTCGCCCATCCTGGGTCAGATGCGCCTCCTCAGCCGTGAGCATTCTGACCTGGCCTGGCTGGGCCCCGACTGGATTGACCGGCCGGTGTTGGTTTTCACCCTGGGCTTGATCCTCCTTTCAGCCGTGGTCATCTTTCAGTTGATGCGACAGGTTCGTAATGACGACTTCAGTCGTCCTGGCACACGTGCGAAAGTCGCTACTACGGGCCTAATCGTCGTCAGCTTGGCCTCTGCGGTGGCCCTCAGCGGCTTCTCACTGCGCCGCTACTATCGTGACCCTTTACAAGGCCCAAATGCTGGCTACATGCAGGCTCTGGAACACATTGAGGCCCACGCCCGACCTGACGACGGCATTGTCACCATCACCCCCTACCAGTATGACTTCCCCATGAACTACTACCGAGGCCGATTGCCCATCCTTGGATTGGCCCAGGCCGAACCCCCATTGGAGGAGGGGATGGTCACGCTGTTGGAAGGGGCTCTGTCTGCCCATCGGCGATTGTGGCTGGTGACGGCTGGCATCCAACCGGCCGACCCCACCAACGGCGTCGAGGAATGGCTGGCCCAGCACGCTTTCAAGGCCTCCGATGAGTGGTACGGGGACTTCCGGCTTTGCCTGTACGGTTCGTCAGGGGTGCTGTCTGAACCGATCCCCTTGGACATCAGATTGGGGCCCGATATATCGCTGCGGGGTTATCAAATCGTCAGCCAATCCGCATCGCCGGGGCAAATCCTGCGCCTCTCTCTCTATTGGCAAGCCCTTGCGCGGCCG
>JAOZOT010000657.1 GCA_029933115.1 Anaerolineae bacterium
CATGAACTGGCCCTGGCTTTGCCGGCCCGCAACGTGGCCCTGGCCCAGGCGGCGGGGCTGGATACCGTTATCCCCTGCCCGGCCTGCTATCAGCACAGCCTGGCTGCCGACAAGCGCTTCCGCGAGGACGAGAGCTGGCGAGCAGAGATGGAGGAGTTGTTGGGTTTCCAGTACACCGGCCAGGGACGCCCCCGCCATCTGCTGGAGGTATTGGGCGTTGATTTGAGCGAGGATGCGATTGCGGCCAAAGTGACCAAGCCGCTGAAGGGGTTGAAGGTAGCTTGCTACTACGGCTGTGTGCTGGTCCGACCGCCTGAACTGACGGGCTGGGACGACCCGGAGCATCCGGTGCTCATGGACAGGCTGATGGAAGCGGTGGGTGCTGAGCCGGTGGATTGGTCGTGGAAGGTGGACTGTTGTGGGGCCAGCCTGGCCTTGAGCCGCAGCGAGGTAGTGGTTGAACTGTCGGGCAAGTTGGTGGAAGCGGCCCAGGAGGCCGGGGCCAACTGCATCGCCTGTGCCTGTGGTATGTGTCAGATCAACCTGGACACCCGGCAGAGCGGCACCCGGATGCCCATCTTTTACTTCACCGAGCTCATGGGATTGGCCTTTGGCCTGCCGGGGACGAGCAAATGGTTTGGGAAGCATCTGATTGATCCCAGGCCGTTGTTGAGGTCACTTGGGTTGGTGTGAGGTCCGCAGACCGAAAGCCAAAGCCTGTTCCGTAGGCTGAGTCAGGGAAATTGGTAAGGAGGAGAAGTGAGTTCTGATTTCGTTGACTTGGTCAGAGAGAAGGCCAACAAACGCATTCTCTTCCTACCTCATGCCATCAACCAAATGAATAGGCCAGAGCGCATGATCTCCACCGCTGAGGTTAGATACGTCATTTTCGAGGGGGAGGTTATTGAGGACTATCCTGAGGATGTGCGGGGACATAGTTGCTTGATGCTGGCTTTTCCTCCTATGAGTAATCGCCCCATTCACATTGTTTGCGCTCCTAAGGATGAGTATTTGGCCATTATTTCGGCCTATGTGCCTACCCTGGATAAGTGGGAACCGGATTACAGAACTAGAAAGGCGAAATGAGGAATCTTATGGAATGTTATTATTGTAAAGGCAACCTGGTTCGCAGTACCAGCAGCTACTACGTTAGACGCGACAACTATCACCTCGTCATCGAAAGAGTGCCTGCCTGGGTGTGTGAGCAATGCGGAGAGCCATTGTTTGAGGAAAAAGAGGTTCAGACTATCCAAGAGATTATCGAGGATATGGATAGGAAAGTAGATGCTTTAGCAAAGGCGGCTTAGGCCGGCTCAAAACACCGGCCATGGCAGTTTCAGATATGTTTTCCTGGTCAGCCACTCTGAGAAGGTAGTGATCTATTGGGGATAAAATGGTCGAAGAACTCGGGGCGTTGCTCTCGGACATTCAGCAGAAAGTCCGAGCCAAAAACTATAGATTGACCAGCCATGCAGAAGGAGAAAGAGAAGCTGACCAAATAACCATAAGGGAGATCGAGGAGGCACTGCTTTCGGAGCGTTGTGAGGTCATTGAGAATTATCCTGATGACCCAAGAGGAGCGAGTTGCCTGGTACTCGGCTTCACCGAAGAAGGGCTGCCACTTCACCTGGTCTGTGGGGTTTCACTACCAGATGTGATGGTCATTGTCACTGTTTACCGTCCACACCCGGATAAATGGTTTGACTGGCGAATACGGAAAGGGAGTAGCGAATGAAAGCTTGTTATTTTTGCAAAGGAGAGGTTGTCGAGAAAAGAATCCAGCATGTGCATCAATGGGGTGGGAAGATCGTTCTTTTTGAAGATGTCCCGGCTGAAGTGTGCCAGCAGTGTGGAGAGACCTATTTCTCGCCAGAGGTACTGGAGAAGATGGACGAAGTGACGATGGGAGAGGAGAAACCTAAAGCGACTATCTCTGTACCCATCTTCTCTTTGGCTGAGGCTGTGACAGCTTAG
>JAOZOT010000160.1 GCA_029933115.1 Anaerolineae bacterium
GGCAGGCGCAAGGGCAACGACCCTCCCGCAGGGTCCGCCACCTGCGGGAGGGTGATATACTCCGACGCTTTTGGGACACACCCACGTTGAGGGCGGTCCTTGCATAGGGTTGACATTAGTGGTATACTATATGTAGCAGCAGCAACAGGTGGGGGCGAAGGCTATTTCAGGAGAACACGGTGGTTTCAAAGAATGAGGTGAGACGCATGGGTGATAAGAAGATCAGCGTCATGATAGTGGACGATCATCCTCTGTTTCGTCAGGGCCTGCGGCGGGTTATAGAAGCGGAAGACGATATGGAAGTTCTCATCGAGGTAGGTGATGGAGAAGAGGCCCTGCGTCTGGCTCAGAAAATGGTTCCCGACGTCATCATGATGGATGTTAACATTCCCAAGATGAACGGCCTGCAAGTGACACGTTCGCTTAAGGCCAGCTTGCCCAACATTGGGGTGATTATGCTCACCGCCTATCACGATGACGAGCAGATTTTCCATGCCATCAAGGCTGGCGCTGGCGCTTATTACCCTAAAGACGTGACTCCTCGCAAACTGGTAGAGGCCATCAGACAAGTCAGCAAAGGCAATTACGTTATCGAGGACAACGTGCTGGCCAAATCTCAGGTGGCCTCGTGGCTGCTCAAACAGTTCGAGCAGATATCTGCTTTTGGAGGTTCCCCTGACGAACTGTTTGTCCCCCTCTCCCCACGAGAGATGGAGATACTCCAATTCATCGCCCGGGGCTATAGCAACAAAGAGATTGCCCACGAACTGGGCATCAGCCGCCAGACGGTGAAAAATCACATGACATCCATCCTGCGCAAACTGTCTGTCAACGATCGCACCCAGGCCGCCCTCTATGCCTTGCGCCGTGGATGGATCAGACTCCAAGATATGGACTGACAGCGTGCCCCCAAATGCTCGTAGCAGCGACCTCCCCGGACAATGTGGGGCTTGCGCAGCCGGTTGGGGGGTGTGGGAGGCCCTCCATCGCGCTCCTTTCCCTTCACCGGGTGGGAGAGTGGCCCGCCAGTTCTGCTTTCAGAGCCGAGAAAGCGGGATTGAGGGGGTGCCCCTCAAGCTCCCCAGGCTTCGCAAACCCAACGCGGCGCGGAACGTTGGTGACATTGCCCAGGAAACGCCAAGGAGTACAGCGATGACAGAAGTGCAAGAGGCCGCTTTGCCCAGCGGTTCACCATTGCTTGACCTGATAGAAGAGAGCAGACAAGAGTATGAACAGACGCAGAAGGAACTGAAAGAACTCGACGTACTGATCCAGCAGAGTAGCGCCGAGGTGGATAAACTCGTTCAACGCAACTCTCAAATCACCACCAAAGTGCACCAGATGGAAGCTAATATTGACACATACCCTCGGCAGGACATCAAAGAATTATACTCTGCGGCCAAAGAAGCTCAGACGCGTCTTTTCATGATGCGGGGGCAACTGGAGCAGCTACAGAACAAGCGGCAGAATTTGGAAAAGTATGCCAAGCACCTGCGGAAGCTTCTGGAAGTCTCCGACCAAATCGGTCCCGGCAGAGCCTCTGCCGGAGGCGGTGCCTCTGCCGGTGAGCGGACCATCTTGCGCATCGTGGAAGCCCAGGAGAACGAGCGCCTGCACCTGGCCCGCCAGATGCATGACGGCCCCGCCCAATCCCTGACCAACCTCATCCTTCAAGCCGAAATCTGCGAGCGCCTCTTTGAGATTGACCCGGCGCGGGCGCGCATCGAATTGGAGAACCTGAAAAACGCCGTCAATGCCGCCTTCCAGAAGACGCGCGAGTTCATCTTTGACCTGCGCCCGATGATGCTGGATGACCTGGGGCTTATCCCCACTCTGAAACGCTATGTCCAAAGCTTTGAAGAAAAGAGCGGCCTCTCCACCAATCTGACCATTGTGGGCAAAGAGAGGAGGTTGCCACCCTACGCTGAAGTCACCATCTTCCGCATCATACAAGAGCTCCTCAAAAACGCCAGCCAGCACGCTAATGCCACCCACGTTCAGGTAAACGTCAACCTGGAGGGCGATGTCGTTGGCGTATCTGTGGAAGATGACGGAAGTGGTTTCGATGTAGAAGAGGCCCTGACATCGGCCCGCCAGCGCAAGACTCTGGGCATTGTAGCTATGCAAGAGCAGGTGGAAATGTTGGGCGGCGAGATCAATTTTGAGAGCAGCATCGGACGTGGCACCAAGGTCAAGCTAGAAATTCCCTGCGTCTGATGGTACTTCTTTCCTATTGCACATTCACAAAATGTAGGCTAAAATAAAATTGGTATTATCATGAAAGAGTCCTTTTGACACACTTGCGGGGGCTTGGATGCCCCCTGTTTTGTTAATGCCCAAAGAAAGGAGGTGAGAGGCGGTGTTATCATTCCAATCTCAAGATGGCCAAGGTTTGGTTGAATATGCTTTGATTCTCGTTCTTGTCGCCCTAGTCGTACTCGGCATTCTGTTAATACTGGGCCCTATCGTCGGCAACGCTTTCAGTAACATCGTCGCTAGTCTCTAGCAGAGGAGGTCTCGCCGGCTTCCGACTGCACAGTAGCTTTTGTCCGCTGAAATCTGCTTCTGGCGAGACCCCGGGCGCGAAAACATCATCACGAAAAATTCACATTATGTAGTACTACCGTACTATTGCAGCAATTTCGATATTGGTTTATAATATAAGCGGAATACTATGCCAGGGAGTGCCCGGATCATATTGACCTGTGGCACCTCTAATGATAGCGAAAGGAGGTGAAAGCCGATGTTATATCTGCCACGTGAGGAAGGGCAGGGTTTGGTCGAGTATGCGTTGATCCTTGTACTGGTAGCTATCGTTGTCATTGCCATCCTGCTGCTGTTGGGTCCTGTTGTCGGCAACGTCTTCAGCAATATCGTTTCTAACATCTAGCAGCCGGATTAGGTAGCTCACAAATGTAGAACCAAATCCACCGCAGCAGAGCCCTATCCTCGATAGGGCTCTGCTGGCATGATGATACCCAAGCAGAGGAAAATTTGGGTTCATTGCACCCTCAACAGTTCTCTTTGATAGGAAGATTGGTGTATCCCCGAAGTAACTACGTGTCTTCTCCAGAGAGGTCATTATGTTAAAGAAAATGAAACAAAAAGGCCAGGGGATGGTTGAATTTGCACTTATCCTGCCTCCGTTGCTGATGTTGATACTGGGCATCATCGAGGCGGCGAGGGTTTTTCACGCCTATCTTGCTGTCCAGCACGCGGCGCGAGAGGCGGCCCGCTACGCTATTACCGGCCGGCCCTTTGATGAATTCGACCCCAATGACGGCCCTTTTGAGCACCCCGACGCAGAGCGAGCGGCCGCCATCAAACAGGTAGCTGTGGATCAGGCCCTGGGCCTTCCTATAGACTATTGGGGCCTGACCCCGGCCGACTTTGACGCCAATATCAACAAACCGGCCTTCTTCGGAGTGGACATCCACGGATTCGACTCTTATGACCAACCGGAAAAACGGGATGACCCCGGCCAACCCGGCCTGCCGGTGCGCGTGCGAGTGGTCTACAACCTTGTCGTCCTCGACCCATTGTACAGAGCAATTATCCCCCAGATTCGCCTCGTGGGCCACGCGGAGATGGTGAACGAAGGCATCCAGGTCGGACACGGCGGTGCACCACCGCCCACCTGGGGCCCGACGCCGACCTTCCCCGTGCCGCCTACGCCGACGGATACACCAACCCCGACAGGACCTTACATCGTCCTGGATAGTTATTCTGTCCTGCCTAATCAGGGTATCACCATCGAACTGATGCAGCATCTGCCATCTGGCAGCTATGATGTGTATTGGATCGCTCCGGGTGGGGCAGAGACGTTGATCGGTACCCGCACTACTAATGGGAGTGGGTATGCCACTCTGCCCTGGACTGTCCCCGGCGACAGTGTAGGTGGCACTTATACCATCGAATCGCGGCGGGGCGGCTCATTTGTGGCCAGCGTCAATCTCGAGGTGCAGGGTCCAACCCCGACCGCAACGGATACTGCCACCCCGACAGAGACGGCTACACCGACGATCACGCCCACGCCTACTTCCACCCCGACGGGAGCCTACATCGCTTTGGATCAGTACTCGGCCCTGGCCGGCGTAACGACGCTTACCGTCTATCTGATCCAGCACGAGGCCTTTACCACCTACGAGGTGTATTGGAAGCCAGAAGGCTCCCCGGACACGGACAAGACACTGATTGACACCTGCCAGACTGACGACACCGGGAGATGCTGGCTGCTGTTTGATGTGCCGGCCGGGACTTCGCCGGGCACCTACACCATCCAATCGTGGCTGAGCGGCGCCAAAGTCGCCCAGGTCAATTTCGACGTTCTGGAGGCGACCCCGACGCCGACGGTGTACGCTCCGCCAGACCTGGTTGTGACGAACATCTCTGTCGGTGCCCCTCCGGCCATCTCGGGCACACCTATCACCGTCACCGTCCAGATTCAGAACAACGGTGGTACTACGGCCGAACTCTTCGACATAGACCTCTACGTTGACCCCGAGTTTGAGCCTTTGCCCTTGCGCGCCGGCATCAGAAAGCAGTGGCAGAATGGCCTGGCTGCCGGTGCAACTGCCACCCTCATTTTCGACGTCACCCTGTACAGCCAGCAGGCCCAGCTCTGGGCCCAGGTGGATACCACCAACTTTGTGGACGACGAAGCAAACGAGGACAACAATATCTCTGGACCGGTTAACGTCACGACCACTTATTGTCCTCTTTACGATGACATGGAGAGCGGCCCCGATGGCTGGGCGCCGCACGAGGAGTACGAGTGGACGCCGTAACACAATGTTAGACCTCTCGTTTCGTGCTTTTCGTGATTCAACGTCCTCACCTTTGGAAAAGTGTCCGGTAGCAAATCAGTAATACTTTGAAGGAAGAAGACAATGAGAACCAGGAGAGCACTTTCCATATTGTTACTCAGCCTGATGGTATTGAGCAGCCTGATCCTGGTGCCTGTGCCCGTGACCAGGGCAGACCAGGTGACCTTGTATGCCGTTCAAGACTCGTATGTACGTCAGGATCGGCCCAATAACAACTATGGCAGCATCAATCGCCTGATCGTCCGCTCACGGAACAGGAACAGAAACCGCCGGGCTTTTCTGCAGTTCGACCTGTCTTCCATCCCTGCTGGTTCCACCATCAACTCAGCGGAGCTACGCCTTTACATGTTTGATCCGCCCGATTACAACCGGACCTATCAGGTGCACCGGCTGGCGGCAGGCTGGACCGAAGGAGGGATCACCTGGAACAATCAGCCAGGGGTGGCCGGCGCGGCCACAGACTCGGCCTCCTCTGGCACGACGGCCGGCTGGGTAGTGTGGGACGTGACCGGCGATGTGCAACTCTTTGTCAATGGAACGCCCAACTACGGTTGGCGCATCCGTGACAGCGTTGAAGGGCAGGGCTCTTCGTGGGATGCCCGCCAGGCGCGCTTCCGCGCCAGGGAATACGGTGGGACAGCGTATGACCCCCGGCTGGTGATTGACTACACGCCGCCCGCCACACCGACGGCCACCAACACCCCAACGGCGACCAATACACCAACGTCTACCAGCACCCCAACGGTGACCAACACCCCAGGGGGGCCCACCCCAACGCCGACCAACACGCCAACGCCCACCGACACCCCAACGCCAACGCCCACAGCCACGCCCTGGGGTGTGGACCCCTTCGCGTTGATTGAGCCGGGCGCAGGTTACTACAGCAGCCCCAACCACGCCTGGTGGGTGGATAACGCCGACCACGGCCTGGAGACCTACCTGGATTCTCCTACCATATCCATACCGGCCGGGGCCACAAGCCCGGTGTTGACCTTCTGGCACCGGATGAACACCCAGGACGGTCGCGACGGTGGATTCCTGAAATACAGGATAGATGGCGGTGCGTGGCAGGATGTCACTCTGGGCATGTTCCTCCAGAATGGTTACACCGGCTGGACCGGTTCTACCGCTCCTTCGGGCAGCCATCGCGCCTGGGAAGGCAATGTGCCAGGCCAAATAGTCATGGTCAGTGTGCCGTCCGCAGCCATCGGCCACGACATCCAATTCCGCTGGCAGTTCGAATGTGACAACTCGGGGGCCGCCGTGGACCCCAAAGGCTGGTGGATAGACGACGTGTTCCTCTGCATGGAGGCCGATGTGCAACCGCCCACCGAGCCCAAACCCCCTGGCCTGAAAGAGTGTGCCCAGGTGCTCTCCAACGGTGGCTTTGAGCAAGTTGACCCGGTCACGAAATGGCCGTTGGAATGGACCGGAAACCCACCGGATGTCTACCGTGCCTCTCCGGGCTATCCGTTGCCCAGCACCTTTGTCATGCGTTTCAACGCCAACACAATCCCCGGATGGCCGACGTTTCATCCGTGGCTTTATCAGGACTTTACCCTGCCCGAGTTTATCACCACTACTTCCACCGCCACGCTGAATCTTTACAAGAGGGTTTGTGTACCCGAGGACGCCAGTTGTTCTAGCTCACCAGGGCGCTCCGATCCCCTTTACGTCATGCTCAAGACCACCGGCGGCGTTGACCTGACTCAACCCATTACCGTCGCTCTGGGCACCGATTCGAACAGCTATCAGCACTGGTCGGGTGATCTGTTCGACTCGGCCACGCGGCTGAGCGGCTTTGACCCTAAGGACTATGCCAATAACACCATCCGGCTCTACTTCCAGGCCAACGTTGACGGCACAGGCGACACCTGGTTCTTTATAGATACCCTGACTTGTGAGACCTGCACCCAACAACCCATCCCGACCCCAGACCCTACCAAGGTCACTGTGGGTGGTCTGGCCCAGGTTTTGCTGGGTGGCGTGCCCAGAAACCTGCAGGGTATTGACGTGTATGCCTACACCGCCGACGGAGAGCTGTTCTCTACCTACACCATCCAGGATTCCACCTATCACTTTTACTGGCTGTTGCCACCGAACAAGACCATCTACATCTACGCTGAAACCTACATTGGCCCTCCCTACTATCGCTACTGGGCTCAGACCACGATAGCCCCTATGAGTCCTGGCGAAGAACGCCACGACATAGACCTCTTGCTGTTGCAAGGGTAATAGAGGTTTATGGGCGGCGGCGAAGCTGCTGCCCATAAAACCATAAATTTTTCCTTCTCCCATGCCCTCAGGGTGCAGAGCTACCCTGCAGGTGCACTCTTGGACAAATAGCGAATGGTGGAGGTATATCAGGGAAAAGATGGAGGAGAAAACCAAAAAACGGATGCGTTTCAGAAAAGCGGTCCTGGCCACGACGATCCTGGCCTCGCTGTTTATCCTGATGGCCGGGCTGGCCCTGGCCGCCTGGTACGAGAGGCAAGCTTCCATCTCCCAGACGCCCACTCTGGTGTCGGCTTACGCGGACGTGGCCGCCAGCGGCCAGGAAATAGCCCAGGAATACGTGGCTGTGGTCTGGTCGGAGGGCAGCCCCGGCCACGCGGGGGCGCTCAAGCTCAGGTGGGCCCCACCTGGCGAAAAGTGGCAGTATCCCCCTATCGTCATTGAGGACAGCAGTTCCAAGTCCAGGGAGCCGGCCGTGGCCGTCTACAGCGCCACAGCCTACATTGCCTACGTCAAAGAGCAAGGAACCAACTGGGTCGTCGGCTACGCCGAGTGCACGTATGGGGGCTCTTGCACGAAAAGCCAGGTCCATGCTCAGTCTGATGCGGTGGGCTCGGCCGACATCGCCTACTGCAACGGCACGCGCCATGTCGTTTGGGCCGATGCCACCGG
>JAOZOT010000658.1 GCA_029933115.1 Anaerolineae bacterium
GGGGGGTATTCGTCCCTGAAGTCGAAATCGTGAACTTTCTCGCGGGGAAGAAGCGGCGGCTGAACACGCCATATTCCCGCCACCCGGAGTTCCACTCCTGGATAGGCCCCGGTTTCATCGAACTTTACCAGCAAGCCCTGGTCCTCTCCCACCACCCAAGCACTGGTGTTGGCCGCCACCCGCACCATGGCCTTGACCCGCGTCAGGGCGTCGTCGAAGCGAGAGGTGCTGCGGGATACCTTGCTCCTCAGCCACTCGGCAGCCCAACGCACAAAGTTAGCGGCGAAGAGGGAGAATTGTTCTTGCAACAGGATCCCTCCCCGAGAGCGCATCTTGAGCGGATGCATCTTGAAGACCACGTTGGTCTCTTTGATGCCGGCCTCTATGGTTTGACGACCGTTGTAGAAGTCAAACCAGGCCGGCAAGATGAGCGATTGACCGTCATCACGGTAGGCGAGAAGAGTACTGTGCTTCAGTCCGTCGGGAGTGTGGAAACGCTCCAGGGCCACGGTCAGCGGGTAGGGGCAATTACTGATGCGCTGCTCGTCCCAGGCGATCATCTCTGCGTTCTTGCCCACCGGCGTCCACCGGGTATCGGGCTCCACCATGGCCTTGAGCTTGGTCGTCACCTGGGCATTGTGGGCCTTGGTGTAGATGATGTAGCCCATCTCAGCTAACCAGGTGACGTTGGGGCCGGTGCCGAAGCCGGCATCTATGCGCAGGATGATGGTCACCGGGTTAGGATTACCGGCGTTGTCGGCTTGTAATCGCGCCAGGTGCGCGGCCGGTTCGGCCTGTTGAGCCTGCAAGCGTTCCGGTCGCTCCCGATGGGTCGCTGCTGCCCGCTGCGCTTTTGTTAGCGCGAATAACTCTTGGGGCAAGTTTATCCTCCCTTACCAGGCAGGCGGATTGGACTAATGGGCCTATTTGTGGCATCATGTTCCCCCGGCAAACTGAACAAGGAGGGAACCATGAGCCAGATTCGTGTGCTGATCTGCCGCATTGACGAGCAGAATCCTGACCAGATGACGGAATTGGCCCGTTTTGACGTGCCAGAGGTGGACGTGACAGCTCTGAATCCTGAAACGGCCCTGGATGAGCTCGAAGCCACCACCCGCGAGATAGGGTACGCCGTCTTACGACGTCTCCTGCAAGCGCGCTGGGAGGCGATCGACGAGGAGCTGGCCGAGGAGTACCGCCAGCGTTTTTCCCCCTGAGGGGGCGACCTTCGACGGACGGGCGTGGCTCACGGTGGCCACGCAGTTTGGGATCGTGAGATTGCCGCGCCGGGTTTGTTACCATGCTGAGACCGAACGCCACGTCATGCCGGGCAATACGGTGTTGCCGCCGCATGAAGGGATGATCATCACCCGCGGGCTGCAAGAATGGGCCTGTTTGCTGCCCCAGACGTTGCCCTTCGCATCGGCCGTGCGGTTGTTGGGTTGGCAAGCCCAAGAGGCGGAGATCCTGTCCTCGACCATGGCCCGCACCCTGGTACGCACCCATGGGCAACGCATTCGCCAGGCCGAACAAGCAGAGGTGGAGGCGTTGTTGCAACGCTCGGACCTGAGCACCCTGAAGCCCCGCCTGGTGCCTGCCCAACAACCACGGCGTCGGCCGGGCTGGCCGGCGGCGTTGAATGCCGCCGTCGAGGCAGCTCTGGAAGCCGGGAGCGGACCGCCGGAAGGGGTCTCGGCGGCCGACCGGGAACGGGTATTGGCCGCCCGCCGCCAAGAGGCGTCGTTGTCTACGGAAGCATTGCGTCACCTGGGGCCCGAGTTGGAAGCGGATCAGGTGCTGGTGACGGCGGATGAAGTGCTCACCCGACGGCCGGAGAAGCGGCGCTTCTGGGAACTGCGCACGGCCCGCGTAGCCACGCAGGAAGGGTATCGGTATCTCAGCGGTATGGGGCAGTCGTTCCTGCAACAGTTGTTGGTCCTGCTGCTGTGGGTGCATTTCAGTTTTTTGGAA
>JAOZOT010000659.1 GCA_029933115.1 Anaerolineae bacterium
GTGTGGGAACATGCCCCACCCGATCACTTGCCCACGTTTACGTGCGGACTTACCCAACTTGATGGCTTTGCATTGAATCGTGATTGGGCAGAGTGGTCAAGGGCACAGGATTGGAGGGGGGCAGGGGCTTTCCTAAAAGGTAGCAGTCACAGGTGCAACGCATCTCGAAGCCCTGTGGAGGGGGCAGATTGTTGACAACAAAAGGAAATTCGGTTATGATTGAATACGTCTGCTCCGACATGACCACAACACAAAGGAGGTCAATAGATGCGGGTTATAGACTTTTTCAGAGGCACACTGGTTGCTTATATCCAGTTCCTGCTGGAGAAGGTGCCGGCGGCTATCCTGACGTTTGTCTTCGGCTGGCTGGCTATCAAGTTGCTTGTTCTTATCGTGAGCAGGGCCCTGAGAGCGGCCAAGACCGAGCCCACCGTGGCCAGTCTGGTCCGCGCAGCCATAAGCGCGACCGGCTGGGTCATCGTCATCGGGGCTACTTTGAAGGCCCTGGGGCTGAGCGAGGTGGCGTTGGCTGTCTCCGGGTCCATCGCTCTGGTCGCCCTGGCCCTGGCTACCGCTGCCTCGGGCACCACGGGCGACATCATCGCCGGCATCTTCCTGGTCAGTGACGAGGATTTCAAAGTGGGCTATACTGTCACCGCCGCCGGAGTGACCGGGGTCATCCAGAGCATTGACCTGCGCAAGAGCCGCATCCTGGCCGAGGACGGCAAGCTTCACGTGGTACCTAACAAGGCTGTGGAGGCAGCCACTTGGGTAGTGGAGGCGCGAGGCGAGTCCGAGAAGACCGAGGAGGAGGGGGAAAAAGGGGAAGAGTAAGAAGCCCACCTTACAAATCTGAAGCAATGATTTCAATTCATTAAGGTGTAGGGCGGATGGCTCTCTCGCAAGGTGAGCTTCTTCGTCATCTGTCTCGCCTCCCAGAGTGATTATAGCATCGGTCTCATGATTTGTCTAGCCCTGGCTCCGACAGGAACGCCTCCACCTCAGCAAGGGTGGGCAGGCCAGCCCGGCCACCCAGGCGGGTGCAGTTGATGGCAGCCACAGCGTTGGCAAAGATGGCCGTGCGCTTCAATTCCCACCCTTGCAGTAGCCCATAGAGGAAAGCACCGTGAAAGGCGTCGCCTGCGCCGGTGGTATCCACCACGTCCACCTGGAAAGCGGGCACAGGGATGACCTGATCTCCCCACAGGCACAGGCAGCCCTCTGCCCCCAGGGTGATGACCACGGTCTCTGGCCCCAACTCCAGCAGGCTGCGGCCAGCCCGCACCTGATCCCGCTGCCCGGTGTACGCCGGCGGGAAGCGCTCGGAAGCGATGAGGACGTCAACCAGAGGGAGCAACTCGTCCAGCCTGGGCCGTGGCCGGTTGGCGTCGAAAGAGACCTTGACCCCATCGGCGCGGGCCCAGCGGGCGGCGGTGATGGCCGCGCTCATGTGATGACCGTCCAAGTGCAGATAGCGGGCCGAGGAGATATAGGTCCGGTCGGCCTCGTCCAGCACCAACTCGCCCGCCGCCCGATAGCAGAGGATGCTGCGCCGGCCGGTGCCGGCTTCCACCAGCACCATGCAGATCTGCGAGCGGGCACCGGCCTGCACCCGCAGCCGGCCGAGATCCACCCCCTCGCGTTCGAACTCTTCTCGCAGGAACGCCCCTCCCTCGTCTTCGCCCAGCACGCCGATGTAGCCCGTGCGCGCCCCCAGCCGGGCCAGGGCCACCAGAGCCGTAGAGACCGGTCCGCCCCCGCTTTTGGCGAAATCGCTCAGGCTCATGGTCTCCACATCGAACTCGGGCCGACCAGGCACGATGCCTAGATAATCCAGCGAGCAGTAACCCAATCCAACGACGTCCACCCTTCCCTCTAACGGTTCAACTCCGAGCACGCTTCCTGCGCGTAGATTCACCGACGGAGGACGGTATCAGCCAGCAGGCGCCGATGGTAATCCGGCTCTCCC
>JAOZOT010000660.1 GCA_029933115.1 Anaerolineae bacterium
CATAGGAGTTCCGGCAGTGCGATAAGCTGTCACAAAGGCCTGCCAAGCTTCAGTTGGCCCGGCAAATCGTAGCCCTTCGAGCGAATTCAATTCTGACAGAGACACTCGAAACTCCAAGATTGCCGGTTGACCTCCGAATTTCTTTGCTGCTCTTTCCGCCCACTCTTGTGCTTGAGCTCGATTCCTTGTCATGTAGAAACCTTGTCCGAAATCAACCTCGGTGCGTCCATACGAAAGATCAATGCCGATGCGACGAATATTCTCAGCACCTGCTGTGTTTGTCGCATGATAAAGGCGAACTCTCGGGCTAAAGTCCAGCGGCTGGAAGGCCCAGGCGTACATCCCGGCCCCGGCAGACGTAAATGTGAGCCCCCATCCAAAGGCCGTTGTACTGCCCGTCCATAGCCCGGCTTGCTGCAATCCCAATCCGGTCACTATGGCCACATCAGCAGCCAGGAAGTAGAGAGAGGTCGCTGCTACTGCCCCGCCGCCAGAATAGTACCAGAACTCAACATCCAGTGGCGTGTAGCCTTGCGTTCCGGCGTAGATCTCCCCTGCCAGGAATCCAACCGCAGCCACGAGGAGGATGGCAGGTACGGCAAACTGTCCACCCGGGTCAACGTAGCTGGCCGGGTTGTTGTAAACGTACGAGAAGCGGTTCCATGCCTGGGGGTTGAGCGGGTCGGGCACCAGGCTGTCGGGCTGGATGAAGCGGCCCAGGCCTGCCCTGAGCGAAGCCGAAGGATCTGGGCCTAGGTGTCATTCGCAATTTTATTATCAGTCTATGGCCGGTATCCGGTTGAGGAGGGCCTGCTCTACTTAATGTATTTCGCCAACTCGGTCCATACCTTCTCTAGTCTCTGACCATGCTCAGACAGCAGTTCAATAAGAGATCGCTGTTCCTCGGTTAAGGGGCCAGCGCGTCCATCGAGCAAAATGTCGCAAGCATGTTGAAGCATTAAAGATACTGTGCGAGCCTCATAACAGCCGGTGGTAAATAGTACTTCAAATTGGGCGTCATGGTAGTATTTGTTAGGTGGTTTGAGCTGATGTTCCTCATTATGGCTCGACTCTGCCATAAAATCGCTCCTATCTATGTCTATGAAGGGCTACCTGGGCGTGAAGAAATCTATAACCCACACCCGATCTAGGAGATAATCCGACTGGAATGGGACTTCGAATCGGGAAACCTCTTTGGGCTCAACTGTCATGCCGAATCGCTTTTCGAACACTTTAGCCATGCGTTCAGCGGTCGTCGCTTCAGCGGCAGCAACATAAATGTGGCCACCCGGCCTTACGAGATCGGCCATTGCTTCTGCCGTCTCAGATGAACTAGCGTACCACTCATTCCCCCAAGGCTGTGGAGCAATGACAATGACTTCATCAACAGAGCCAAAGAGATCCTTTGGTAGGTCCTTTCTGTAATCCAGAAACATTATCTCTGCTCCTTCCGCAACGGCTTCTTGGTACGACGTATCCGCCTGGAAAGGAGCCATCTCTGGCCGCTCGATCCCAATAACTCTGGCCTCAGGGTTTTGCCTTTTGAGCTTTACCAAATTTGGTGCGAACCCGAACGCCAGTTCTACTATTATGGCTGCCTGCTCGGCTTTTCTCATCCCCTCGGGATCCGACATCAACGTTCGAGCTCGATACATCTCTCGATACGTCGAAGGATCCCATAACGACGGCGATCTGACCTCATTCCCGCGTCTGAAAGCAGAGGTTATCTCTGCCCACCTTATCTGCACCTCTTCACTTTCCCACCACTCTCTGATGGCCCTAACAATACGGTCCCACCAATCAGGCGGCCCATGCCCACTCGGATCCGTGTACCGTAGCGGGTTGTTGTAAACGTACGCATACCGGTTCAGCGCCTACGGATTTCCCGGCTCCGGCACGATGGTATCCGCCTGGAGCCACCGTCCCAGCGCCGGGTCATACCGGCGCGCACCCATCTGGTACAGC
>JAOZOT010000161.1 GCA_029933115.1 Anaerolineae bacterium
CTCTTCATCCCAATCTACTACAACGACCTTGGCCCCTTCCTTGGAGAAGACTTTGGCGATTCCCTGGCCGATGCCTTTGCCGGCACCGGTGACGATGGCAACTTTGTCTTCGAGTCTCATGGTTCAGCCTCCTTAATACCATTCCAGAGTCTGGCGAATTTTGAATACCACATATCTCAGAAAGAAGCCACATGCAACCCCAAGATATAGTGGTTCGTAGTAGCGACTTCAGTCGCTTGTCACCATTCTGAACGGCTAAAGCCGTCACTACAAACAAAAACGCCAGTGTCCAGTACCATTCATAATTGACCTCAGGCTCCCTGCGAAACGGGAGGCCCGATAGCCGGCCCACGCTTCTACCTGCTTGGCTACCAGGGCTGGCGGGGTGTAGATAAAAAGAGCGGCCCATCCGCGCCAACAGCCACACTATCTTCAATGCGGATGCCCCCAAAGTCCGGGATGTAGACGCCTGGCTCCACAGTGCTGACCATCCCCACTTCCAGAGCACCTGTCGCGCCCGGCATGAGGAAGGGGATGAACTCATGGTAGCGCAGGCCGATGCCGTGTCCGGTGATGTGGACAAAGTATTCGCCCAGCCCTGCCTCATCGAGCACCTTGCGGGCGGCACTGTCGGGGCCTGAGAAGGGTACGCCCGCTCGCATCTGCTGGGCGGCCGCCTGCTGCGCCTCCAACACCTTGTTGTATACCTCGCGCTGCCGCTCGCTCGGCTCGCCAGCGACCGAGACGTAGGTCAGATCCGACCAGTAGCCATCCACGACGGTCGCCAATTCGACCATGACGATGTCTCCCTCGTTGATCACGCGCTTGGTGGACGGAACAAGCAACGTCCCCTTGGTGCTGCCGATGGGACCAGCGCCCACCTCGGCCGAGGCTCGCACCAGACGCGCTCCCTTGTAGCCAGGACCCTCAGCCCGAATCTTGTACTCCACCAGGGCGCCGACCTGGGCCTCGGTCATGCCGGGCTCCAGTTTAGCCAGGAATTCGTTCATCCCCATTTCGGCGATTTCGTTGGCAATGCGCAGCTTTTCCAGTTCATACTCGGTCTTGATGGCTCGCGTGGTTTGCAGCAGATCGGTCGCATCCACCTGATTGGCGTCAGCGAATATCTCATCGAGGAGCTCCGACCAGGGCGCGGCCGGAATAACCGGCTCGGCCGCCCGGTAGGTGGGGCCCACGACTTCAAAACTCCTCTCCACGCCAACGCCGGCTCCCTTCAGGCCCAGCCTGGCATGAGCCTCACCCAACAACCGCCGATAGTTCTCGTACAAGTCGCCGTCTTTGAGCAGGCCCCAACCGAAGGGAGTCACCTCTGCCCAATCCGGGTCAGCGTACTCTTCCTCAATCTCAGGCAGGAAGAGGAGCGGCTTACCCTCCTTGGGCAGAACGGCAACCGAGAAGCCGTGGTGCGGCCAATAATCCGTTAGGTAGACCACATTCTCTGGCAGTCGGCAAACCAGCGCGTCGAGGCCAGCTTCTTTCATCCTCTCGCGCAGGCGTTCCAGTCGTGGGGTGTCAACCTTCATTAGCTTTCCCTCCTTCTCTTGATGCTCCTTAATTGCTCAGCCTACCCTCCCGCAGGTTACGGTTGACGGCTTATGTGGGATTCAACATCCGATCGAGGCTCATTTTTGTGTCCAAAGAACGTCCAAGCCTGCGAGAGGGCGAGTAGTAACGTTTTCCTCATTCTGTACCCTTGGGTGAGGCAGCCTGCCCAAGCACGAGTAAATGCAGAGCTACCATTCGATTCGCTTTTCAGAGCGGGCGTCGAAGAGGGATAGCCTGTCCTGGTCAAAGTCTACCATCAGTTCGTCGGCCGGGGCCAACTCTATCTCCAGAGGGACGATTATCTTGATCACCGTGCCGTCTTTCAGGCTCAGGTCTACAATCTGCTCATCCCCCAGCGGCTGAACGATGTCCACAGTGGCCGCTATGCCCTCCTCGCCAGCACCCTCCACGATGTTCACATGCTCCGGTCGGATGCCAAGGAGCAACTCCCGTGATGTCAGGTCTGCACCCACTCTTTTGGTGAGGGGCAAGCGAAAGGCAGCGCAACTCAGAACGAGGCCGCCATCCTGAAACTCAGCCTGACAAGGTATCAGGTTCATGGAAGGGCTGCCCACAAAGCTGGCCACAAAAGCCGACCGAGGACGGTCATAGATCTCATCAGGCGTACCCAGTTGCTCTACCGTTCCCTCGTTAATCACCATGATCCTGTCGGCCATAGTCACAGCTTCTTCGAAATCATGGGTGGCATAGATCATGGTCTGGCCAGTCTCGCGTTGCAGCCTCTTCAGTTCCCCTGTCATCTCCTGCCGCAGCCAGGCGTCGAGATCGGTCAGGGGTTGGTCCAGAAGCAGCACCCTGGGCCTTCTCACCAGAGCCCGCCCTATGGCCACCCGCCGCCGTTCTCCCCCGCTGAAGGCGTCAGGCCGGCGCTCAAGGAGATGGGTGATGTGCAAGACCTCCGCCACCTCCCGCACCTTGCGGTCAATCTCTGTCTTTGACAACTTGCGCAGGCGAAGGGGATGAGCCAGGTTGTCATAGGCTGTCATGTGGGGATAGAGAGCCGGCTCCTCGAAGATCATCGCCACATCGCGCTCCATAGGGGGGACATCGTTTACGCGCTCTCCTCCCAGGTAGACTTCCCCCTGGTCGGGTTTCTCCAGGCCGGCGATGATGCGCAGGATTGTGGTCTTGCCGGCTCCTGGCGGGCCAAGGAGGCAGAAGAACTCTCCATCCTCCACTGCAAAGCCGATTCCCTTCACCGCTTCTACATTGCGAAAAGCTTTCCGAAGTTGTTCAACTTTGACTGAAGCCACTAGACAATCGCCCTTTCTGTTTTCTGATCAAAGAGGTGCATCTTCCTGGGATCGAAGATCACCTCCAGTTCCTCGCCCTTGGCGAGGGATGACGTGCCGGGGACGAGCATCTTGATGACCTTGTCTCCCACCTTGAGATCCACGATCTTTTTGCGGGCCAACGGCTGCACCAGGTCCACCGTAACGGGCACGGCCTGCCCTGTGAGCCCCTTTTCCCTGGCTTCTGCCACCGGCAGGATATGTTCGGGCCGGATGCCCAGCACAATTCTATTTCCTTTTACCTTCTCTTCAATGATGGATCTCTTCTCGCTCACCTCCCAACGCAGGTTTCCCCGCTCCAGAAAGGCCCGGTCGCCTTCCACCCGGTATTGGGTCTCCAGGAAGTTCATGGGAGGACGGCCAATGAATCCGGCCACAAACAAGGTCTCCGGGCGGTGATAGATCTGTCGGGGGCTGGCCAGTTGCTCTGCCCGCCCCATATTCATGACCAGGATGCGGTCACCCAAGGTCATAGCCTCCTCTTGGTCGTGGGTGACGTAGATCATGGTCCGGCCCAGTTGTTGTTGAAGCCGCTTGAGCTCCGCTCTCATGACTTCCCGCAGCCCCGGCCTGATATTGTTCAAGGGCTCGTCGAGCAGGAGCACGTTGGGCTCGGTCAGCAGAGTGCGGCCCAGAGCCACCCTCTGCATGGCACTCAGGCTCAGGCGGGAAGCCCGGGTCTCCAAAAGGGGTTCCAGTTCGAACCTTGCGGCGGTCTCCCGAACTCTTCTGTCAATCTCTTCCTTGGAAACCTCCCGCACTCTGAGGCCGAAGGCCAGGTTGTCATAGACAGTAGCGTGCCAGAAGAGAGCATAGTTCTGGAAGACAAAGCCGACCTGCCGTTGCTGGGGAGGGAGATCGTTTATCCTCTTCCCGCGCAGGAATATATCGCCTGCCGTTGGGGTCTCCAGGCCGGCAATCATTCGCAAGGTGGTCGTCTTGCCACAGCCTGAAGGGCCGAGGAAACATATAAACTCGCCTTCTTTGATTTCCAGGTCAAGCCCTTCCACGGCTACCAGTCCATTGAACTCTTTGCGCAGCCCGCGTAGAAGGATCAGAGGTCGCTCTTCAGACATGAAAACCTACTCCCTAACCATTCCAAAGGTGAACCCGGTAACCAGATGCCGCTGAATCAAATAGCCTGCGATCACCACCGGGATCGAGGCGATGATTCCCAGGGCGGCTTTGGGCCCGTAGAATTCGCCAACGGCGGTGGCATAGCGGCTGATCTGGACGGGCACAGTGATAGCTTCTCGCGAGGTGAATTCCAGGGCCAGGAGGAACTCGGTCCAATTCAAAATAAAGACGAACAGGGTGGTGGCGAACAGTCCCCCCTTCACCAGAGGCAGAGTGATGGTGAAAAGGACACGCCAGGGCGAGGCTCCATCCAGAATGGCAGCCTCCTCAACGTGGCGAGGGACGGCATCAATGAAACCTTTCATCATCCACAGAGAGAAGGCTACAGTGAATCCAGTATACATCAGGATCAAACCAAGGTGGGTGTCGTACAAGTCTATCTTCAGGTAGTTCCTCAAGATCCAACTGTAGTAAAAAAGAAGGGGCACGGCAAAAGCGGCCGGGGGAAACATTCTGGTAGTCAGAGTGAAGAAGGGCATGAAATTGCCTCCCACCTGGTAACGGGAGACGGCGTAAGCAGCACAGAACCCGATCAAGACAGAGGCTACCGTAGAGATTGGAGCGATGATCAGGCTGTTCAGGAAAGCGCGGTTGACCGGTTCAGCAGAACTGACCATCTCCCGCACCGTGCCGACCGGATTGCCAATGCGGAACAGAATCTTGTAATTGTCGAGGATGGGTCTCCGGGGCAAAAGGGTTGGGGGGTCGGCTTTCCACTCCTCAACGGGTTTGAAGGAGATGGAAAGAATCCAGATCACCGGCAACAGGACGATGATGGCCACTATCAGCGCCAACACAAAGCGCAGGGCCGGCCCCAACTTTCTCGTTTCCACGATCCTGGCTGTCGTAACACCTTTGTTCGTTTCAGTTTGCATGAGATCACTCCTAACGCACTTTTACTCTTGATGATACTCAAGGGGGCGAATGGCTATGCGAGTAATTACGGTTACCAGAAGTAGAATCAAAACGGCCATAGCCGCCGCGTAAGAGAGCCGTTGATACTCGAAACTCAGACGGTAAATGTAGAGAGAGATGCTCTCTGTAGAGGTGCCCGGCCCCCCATCGGTCATGATAAAAATGAGGTCGAATATCTTGAAGGCTTCCAGAGCGCGAATCACAAGAGCGATGATGATGATGGGCTTGAGCATGGGAAGGATGACATGACGGAAGATGTGCCAGCGATTGGCCCCCAGAGTCATGGCTGCCTCCACAGGCTCGCGGGGGAGGGCTCCCAGACCAGAATACAAAATGAGGAACATAAAAGGCATCCACTGCCAGACATCGGCCAGCACGATGGTGGAAAAGGCCAGGAGAGGCTCTTTGAACCAGGAGACGGCGGCACCGGGCCCCAGCGCCTGCCGGAGCAGGTAATTGACCGGCCCCTGGGGCAGAAACAGAAGGTAAAAAGTGAAACCCACCACCACCCAGGGCAGCATCATAGGATACAGGATGACCGAGGTGAGGATCCTCTTGGCTAAAAAGTCCCCACGAAAGAGGAGAGCCAGCCCCAATCCTATAATGAACTCCAGGCTCACTGCAATAGTCACGACGGCCACTGTACGGCCCAGGGCAGCCCAAAACACACGGTCGGACAACACATCTCCATAGTTTTTCAGCCAGACTATAGGGGCTTTGGTCCAATCTCCCAGGATAGGTTGCCAGGCAATGATGCTCAAATAGAGCACGACGATGGTGGGCACAATAAGCAAGAACCAGAGAAGGAGCTGAAGGGGAGCCACCAGAGCAATCTGGAAATTGGTCTCCTTGTTAATGATCCTTGCCAAGCGAGAAACCCGAATCGTAGCATTTGCTTGTGAAGGTTTATGAACTAAATCTGCCATATTTTCTCCTTCGGCCCCCCCCCGGAGAGCACTTGGGGACTCACTGTCGGCCCTCGGCCGGTGAAACGCGCAGAAGCGCGCACCACAAGCCTGCTCAGGCGGCCGCCCCTGATAGCCCTCGCCCCCTCCCTCTCCCGAGCTGGGAGAGGGAGGGGGTTGGGGATGGGTGAGAGCCTGTATGCTTACACTTTACCCAACTTCTTCCAGAGGTCCTGGATAGCCTGTGGGTAGCCGGCCCGCTCTTCCCGCCAGGCCCAGGCCTGAGCTGCTCGCCCCAGACGGTCGGTGATCTCCTGCCACTCCTCGGCGGCTGCCTTCAGCGCCGCTTCGGGGTCCTCGTCGCCGGCGTTGGCCGCCTGGATATGGAGGTTCAGCTTGTCCAGGTACTCGGCAGCGCCGCGCAGGGCAATGTCTGGGAAGCAGTTCTTGGTGTTTGCCAGCAGGACGGGCATGAACTCCTCACCGTAGGCTTCTTTCATGATGGGCTCATCGAACCAGGGCTGGCGGAAGATGTCCAGAGTAGCCACCCGGGCGATGGCCTCCAGGCCCACAGTGGGGCCGGTGAACCACTGGATCCAGCAGTAGGCGGCCTCAGGGCACTTGCCGTAACGGGAGACGCTGAACGACCACCCGACGACGTGAGGGGCAGCCCGCACCAACGTGCCGTCGTGCATCGTGCCGGGCACCTCTGCGTAACCCACCTTACCCGCGATCTTGGAGGTCTCGGGGTCCTGAGCCCATTTGCCCAGGGAAGCCCAGGCCATAGCGCAGAAAGCGGTCCCTTCTGGGAAGCGAGTGTAGGCTCCAGACCAGTCGCCGGTGATAGCATCCTCCCACATGTGCTTCTGAGTCAGGCGCACCATCTCTTCCAGAGCGGTTACGCCTTCCTCGGAGGCGATGCCTGGGTTCATCTCGTCATCGAAGTAGATGCCACCTTTGGAGAGGAAACGCGCGGCCCAGGTGCTGTAGGCAAAGTAACGCTCCGCATAAAGGTGAGCGCCTCGCATCCCCTCGTCAGGGCGGTCGAAGAACTCCACCCACTGGTCGAATTCCTCCCAGGTCTTGGGAACTTCTAGCTTGCGACCGTACTTGTCCTCAAAGGCTTTCTGCTCGTCAGGATCCTCCATCAAATCCTTGCGGTAGAAAAGGGAATAAGCGTCGTCGTCGGCACCGACGGCATAACGCCGGCCTTTGTACATAGTGGTGAATTTGTCCAGAGGCGGCACGTAGGCGTTAGGGCCGTGGTCTACCTCGGGGTCGTACTTCTCGTACCACTCTGTGAGGTCCAAGATAAGGCCGGCCTCGGCCATATCACCGATCCAGTTGCAGAAGGTGAGAAAGATGTCATAGTCACCTGTCCTGACCACAGCCTCGTTCATGGCCTTGACGTAGATGTCAGACTCCAGGCCAATCTCGACGCTCTGGAAGTTGAGGCCGGTGAGCTTGTTCCACTCCTCCAGGGCGGGGACGATGTTGTTGCGCTGGCCAGAGTGATGCATGATGGTGAAAGTGTCGCCTTCTTTGATCTTGCCGGCCGCCTTCAGGGCCTCGATCCCACTGAGGGCCCGCTCCTCTGGAGTTGCGCCCTGCACCACCGGGGTAGGGGTGACCAGAACTTCTTTGGTGACCTCCACCGGAACCTCTTTGGTGACCTCTTTCTCGACCACCACGGTCTCTTTGACTACCTTTTCTACAACCTCTGGGGTTGGCGTGGGGCCGCAGGCAGCCAGAAGGCTACCTCCCAGCAACGCTCCGCCAGCTATCCCACTTTGCCGCAGGAAATCGCGTCGGGTAAGACGTTTCTTTCTCAACAGTTCGTCA
>JAOZOT010000661.1 GCA_029933115.1 Anaerolineae bacterium
AGTGGAAAGCTGGCTACGCTGTCACCGCAACGCCTTTGCCTTCTTTGAGGGGGTTCCGGAGCGGGTGGTGATCGACAATCCCAAAGCGGCCATTTTGAAGGCGGTCTTCGACGACCCGGAAGTCCAGGCCAGCTATCGGGAATGTGCCTTGCATTACGGCTTTCGGATCGCCCCTTGCCGGGTGCGCACCCCCCAACACAAAGGCAAAGTGGAAAAGGGAGGCGTGCACTATGTGAAACGCAACTTCCTGGGCGGCCGGGAGGCGACCACCATCACCCAGGCCAACCGGGACGTGCTGGCGTGGTGCCAGACGACCGCCGGGCGGCGCAAACACGGCACCACCAAGGAGCAGCCCTTGAAACGGTTTCTGGAGGTGGAGAAGGCGAGTTTGCGCCCCTTGCCCGACACACCCTATGACCTGGCGGTCTGGAAACGGCTCAAGCTGGCCCGCGATTGCTATGTTGAGTTCGAGCAGAGCTTCTACTCGGCCCCCTATCGCCTGATCGGGCAGCAATTGTGGGTCTGCGGTGGGCTTTCTCAGGTGCGCATCTTCGATGCCGACTATCATTTGCTGGCCACCCACGAACGCGCCAGCAAGCCTGGCAGCCGGGTGACCCATCTCGACCATCTGCCACCTGAGAAGGTGCCGGGGTTGACCCTCAACCGCCAGGCCTGCCAGGACGAGGCTGCGTCGATCGGTCCGGCCACCCGCCGGGTGGTGCAGACCCTGCTTGACGATCCGGTGCTCGACCGGCTGCCGACCGTGGGGCGGCTTTTGAGACTGCGGCAGCGATATGGGGAAACTCGCCTGGAAGCCGCCTGCCGGCGCGCCCTAGCCTTCGACGATCCGGCCTACAAAACCATCAAGGGCATTTTGGAAAACGGGCTGGAGCAGCAGCTGCCACCAGAACCCACGACGGCCCCAGCGGCGAAAGCCTTCGTACGCTCCGCGCAGGATTTGCTTGGACCGGCCCTGGGAGGTGAGACATGGAACTGAAACACCAACTCACCCCCAAGCTCAAACAACTGCGCCTGTCCGGCATCCTGCAGACCCTGGAGAGCCGTCACCGGCAGGCGGTGGATGGCAAATGGTCCTACATTGAGTTTCTGGAACGCCTGTTGGAGGACGAAGTCGAACGCCGCCACCAGAAACAACTTGGCCTGCGTCTGCGCCGCGCCGGAATCAACACAACCAAGACCCTGGAGAGCTTCGATTTCGACTTCAACCCGGCCATCAACCGCCAGCAAATCCTGGCGTTGGCGGCCTGCGACTACATCCGTGAAAAACGCAATTTGCTGATTTGCGGCCCGACGGGGGTGGGGAAGACTCATCTGGCCGAGGCGCTTTCCCAGGAAGCGTGCCGGCAGGGTTTCCATGTCCTGTTCGTCAACGCTTACAAGATGTTGCAGCACCTGTACGGCGGCCGCGCCGATGGCAGCCTGGAGCGCCGGCTCAAAACCTATCTGCGCCCCGACCTGCTGGTGCTCGACGACTTCGGGCTCAAACCCCTCGCGGCCCCGGCGCCCACCGATTTGTATGACGTGATCAATGAGCGTTACGAAAAGGGATCAATTTTGTTGACCAGCAACCGTGCTCCTTCAGAATGGCTGGGCCTGTTTGGGGACCCCCTGCTTGGCTCTGCCGGCATCGATCGTCTCTGTCACCGGGCCGAGATCGTCATCATTCGCGGTGACAGTTACCGGGCCCAAAGCCGCCTAAGGCTGGAACAGGAGGTGTTCTTGCAGGAAGAAAACCAAAATCCCACAACGTAGCCCGTTGGAGTTCCCCCTGGCTTTATCCTGCATTTCGGGTGAAAACCCATGCGACATGGTTGCCGAAAACGGATACTGCATGGTTGCCGAAAATCGATCCTACATTGCCGCCCGCGAATTGACACTGGCCATAGACCCTTCCCTATTTGTCTCGCTCTGGATGCGCGAGCTCGGCTCGC
>JAOZOT010000662.1 GCA_029933115.1 Anaerolineae bacterium
AGAAAGAATAGAGGCAGCCCGCCCCGCCGGACACGCTCAACTAGACCGCTAAAACTACGCTTTTGTAGAAAATGTAGGGTTTTCTACGTTAGAGGATATGGACATGGCAACTGTGGGAAAGACCGCCCGCCGCAGGGCGAAGATAGTAGATAGTGCGTTAGCTCAATGGATCTCGCAAAACGCCGCCCCGCTCTTTGTGGAGGCATCCGAGAGTGTTTCATTACAGGGCCGCGCACTAGCTCGCATCATTCGCGAGGAAAGAGACTATATGTCCGCCGCCCGCTTACGTAGACTCGCCAACTTCGAGGCCCTACTGTTAGCTGCCGGCGCTGAGCCATACTCTGCTCTTCGTGAGATCGAAAGACGCATTCAAACCGACATAAACGTATTCGCAGAGTTAGGCCAAGAAACCGCCGCCGAGCTTATCCGCCAAATCCGTGACGACGAGGAACCCGAAGTCGGCGGGGGTCTGGTTCTAGACTTCGAGTTAGACGACTACGTAGACAGAATGAATCTACTCGCAGACTCTATCCAAGAAGTCTTAGAGGACTATCTACTCGAACGTCTTCCGTACTCCACAAGCCCCGAGACTGTCATCGAGGACGCCATCTCAGACGCTTTTGGGACAGGGCTGGTGTGGCTGACAGGACTTATAGATATTGTGATGATGAGAGGATACCGCGCCGGCGAGAGGTTCATTTTCACACGCTACGAACCCGAACTCATCGGGTGGATGTGGTATGCAACATTAGATCACAGAACGTGCCCATCTTGCGTCGCGCTCCACGGGCAAATCTTCCCACTAAGCGAAGTGCTGATAGACCACCCCAGGGGCCGTTGTGAGCCGCTACCGGTCTTTTCCGACTACGCAGGATTAGAAGGCATCGAACCCGGCATCTCGTGGCTGTCCCGTCAAAGCGAAGAAACTCAACGAACCATTCTCGGCCCGGCGCGTTACAACGCCTGGAAAGCGGGGGCGGTGGATCTGAGAGAATACAGCGTTATCGACCCGCACCCCGTCTACGGCCCCATCCGCCGCGCCGCCAGTCTGAAGGAGGTACTAGGAGATGACGCTGTATTATACTACGAAACGTCGTAATCTTTATTATGTTTATCTGATGTACGACCCCACCCAAAACCGCTACAAGATCGGCGTATCATCGGACCCAGAACATCGTCTAAAGACTTTCCACACCGTCAACCCCGCTATCGTATTACTAGCAAAGTGGGGGCCGGTAACGCGCAAAGAAGCATACGATATGGAAGCGCTCGCCCACTTCAAATACCGCCGCCAACGCTTACACGGAGAGTGGTTTAGACTGTCTCAGCAGCAAGTAAACGAACTTTTACACCCGCCCACAGTAGGCCCGCCGGAGATGTCTTTTGCTAAACTCGCTTTACTAGCACTCGGCGGCGTCGGGCTGGCGTTCTTAGTTTTGCTGCTACAAGCGTGTCTCGGCTAACTTCACTTGACTTTTTTGCTTTTCGTGCTAAGATGAATAGTGTGAGAGGCGGGCGGCGTCTCTCTTAGACATAATTTTTGGAGGGTCTTATGCCAAAGACTTCTTGGATGACTACCATCGCGGGCTTTTCGCCGCTGGGTAGTCACACTCAAAACACTTCGTTGAATAGTGTAGTAACGCTCACTCCTCCCAATGATGCGGTCACAAAGCTACTTATTCAAGCCACCGGCAAGAACGTGCGGTTTACTTTAGACGGCACGAATCCCACGACAAGCAAAGGGTTTAGGCTTACCGTTGGCGATCCGGCATTGTTGATAATGATAGAGCGGGGCGTTACAGTTAAAGTCATCGGGGAGCATAACAACGCTGTAATTGATTATCAATGGGGTCAGTAAATTCTCATATGGGCGCACGCTGGACATTTGGATCTAGGCTGCCGCGCGCAGGCTCCCCGGCGCTGGCGGCGTATTTTCG
>JAOZOT010000015.1 GCA_029933115.1 Anaerolineae bacterium
CCTTGGCTTGACTTCTCCCAGGATGATGGTACAATATCTCCGCTATGATCGCTAGAATGTACACCCAGGCGCACCATCATCATCGTCAGCTCTTGCCACCCGACCGGGGAGGTCAGGTTTGGTGCGCCTGAATTGATCCCCGCACATTTTGCCCTCCCGGTCATCCGGCGAGGGCTTTTTTGTTTATACGATGCAGGCCCGTGGCGACCAGCACGTGGACTCTCACCACACGGTGGAGGATGTGGCTCTGACATTGCTGAGGTGGCCGATCTCGTCTACCACCTGCTGGTGCTGCTGGCCGCGCGGGGATTGACCTTGGCCGATGTGGAGGCCGAATTGGTACGGAGACGGTGAGCCCCCACAGGTCATGAACAGAATGCACTTGACTTGGCCTATATTGCCTAAAGGTGATAAAATGTGGTATAATTTATCAAAGTAATGAATCACCAGCCTGGCGTTAGGCGCTTGGAGGAGAAGGGAGTGGGAATGTCCATTGTTTTCGATGCTCTCAACTTATTGAGCGCGCCCCCTGGAGGGCTTGTCTACCACCTGGTGACCCTCTTTGCCATTGAGGCCGCCCTGGGCATGGCCTTGGGCCAATGGCAGCGCACTCGACAAAAAGGCTCCCTCCGCATGGCAGTGGCTTTCGGCAGTCTGCTTCTCATGAGGCTGTGCCTGATGATGGTGGCTTTGCTGGCCTGGCAGGGCTTTCTCGACCCGGCCGCTCTGGTTCCACCACTGGAACGCTTCTTCGACACCGCCGGGGTAGTCCTGCTCTGCTGGGCTTTTGTCTTCCCTGTCCTTGACAGTCCCGACATCTCTCGATTGTTCCTCATCGCCAATCTGAGCCTGGCGACTATGACCTGTCTCGTCCTGACTCCCCTCTGGTATCTGGACTTTGGGATGGCCGCTGACCTGAATTACAACGGCTATTGGCAGGACATCGTTTGGGGCATCTGGAAGCTGCTCCTCATCTGCACGGCCTATCTGATTCTCTTGTGGCGGACGAGCCGTGAGCGGGGCCTGTTGCTGAGTGTTGTCACCTGTTGGCTGGTGGGCAGCTTCCTGCATCAAATAGTCGTCTGGCTGGCACCTCATGTCTACAAAGTGGCCCACATCGCCGGCTGGGAGCGATTGGCCAATCTCGTGGTTTTTCCTCTCCTGGCGGTCGTTGTCTATCGCATCGTCATCGCTGAGATCAGCTCTCGCGCCCGTGAACCTCAGGTCGAGGAAGCAGCAGGTGAGGTGGAGAGATTGCTCCCCTTGCTCAGAGCCAGCCAGAAAACCGGTGCTTCGCTGGAATTACCCGTCATTGTAAACAGTGCGGTGGAGGGCATCGCTCAGGCCTTGGGAGCCGATATGTGTGCTCTCGCTTTTCCTGCTGATAGTGCCGGCGAGTTGCATCTGGCTGCTATATACCCTGGCGAGGAGAGAGAGGGGGACATCTTTCTCACCCTCGATGAGCAGCAATTTATCCAGCCGGCCGTGAGCCGGGGAGAACAAATTGTGATAGACAGCGTGGAAGGTGACGCCCAGGTCATGAAATTATACGCTCTGATGGGTTTCAGCGAGATGGGGCCGCTTCTCATCCAACCCTTGTCACGGGAGCACCATTTCATCGGGTTGCTCATCGTTGGCAACCCTCAGGCGAAACGCGCCTTCTCGTCTGGTGAGCTTCAACTTGCTCAAATACTGGCCGATCAGGTGGCAGCGGCCATCGAGAACGCCCGCCATCACCGGAGGGTACAGGCCAAGGCGGAACAACTGGCGTGGAATCTCCGCAGCCAGGAGGAGTTGTTTGGCCGACGCCGGGCCGAACTGGAGGCTGAGGTGCAGAAAAGCCGCGAAGATGCGGAAATGTTCGCCCAACGCCTGTACGAAGCGGAGATGAAGGCCAAGAGGATAGAACAAGAGCTTGAGGAACTGACCAAAAGATTCCATCTGAAGGAGAAAGAGGCCCTCGAAGAGAAAAATGCACTGGAGGCAGAGCTACAAGCGAAGAAGGAAGAGGCCCAGCAGCTTGCCCAGAAGCTCGAGGCCCAACAGAAAGATGCTCAAGCCAAAGCCGACCTGGAAGCAGAACTGAAGCAAAAGGACGAGGAGATCCGCAAACTGAGCGAGAAGCTTCAGGCTCAGGAAATGGAGGTCTCCCAGGCCAGGGATAGTCTGGAAGTGGAATTGAGACGGAAAGAGGAGCAGATTCGGCAGTTGGCAGAAGAGCTCCGGTCGAAGGAGGCTGAGCTTGACCGGGTTAGGGCCAAGTCGGAGGCGGAACTGAGCCAAGCCACGGATAAGATAAAACAACTGGCAGAGATCATCCACCGCCAGAAAGAAGAGGTCGGCCAAAGCGAGGAACAGCGGGCCAGAGATCAGTTCATCGCCTCCATCTCTCAGGAATTGCGTACCCCTATGACCTCCATCACCGGTTACACCGACCTTCTGCTAGGCGAGTCTGTGGGTGCTCTCGCTGATATGCAGCGCAAGTTCTTGCAGCGCATCAAGGCCAACACCGAACGCATGGCCAGTATGCTCAACGACCTGATTGGCGTGTCGGCTATTGATGCCGGCCAGTTGAAACTACGGATCGAGCCTCTCGATGTGGCCGAAGTTATCGAAGATACCATCATCGGGGCTCGCGCCCAGTTGGAGGAGAAGGAAATCGTCCTGGACGTTGATGTTGACGAAAATCTGCCCTTGGTCAAAGCGGATGCCGATTATGTCCATCAGATAATGACCAACCTGCTATCGAACGCCTGCAAATGCTCTCCTGTGGGTGGGAAGATAAGCATCAAAGCCACAGCCTACGATAAGCAGGACTTTGGCGAGTCGGATACCGGCTATCTGTTGGTGTCCGTGACTGATTCAGGGGGAGGCATCGCCCCCGAAGACCAGAGCAAGGTTTTCGACCGCTTCTATCAGGCTGAGCGACCTCTGATTGCGGGCTTGGGTGAGACCGGCGTGGGCCTATCTATAGTCAAGGCCCTCGTGGATGCCCACGGGGGGCGAATCTGGGTAGAAAGCGAGATGGGTGTAGGCAGTACTTTCAACTACATTCTCCCCATCGCCGAGAGTGACAAGACACGCTGAGGACCCATGTTAAGTGATGTCGAGTTAGAGGAAAAAGAGAGCGGCAACGAGCTCGTAGATTGGCTGCGTCGTCTCTGGCCGACCGGCGTCATCGTAGGGGTGGTTCTGGTGACGGTGTTTGGCGGCCTTCTGTTGGCCTACCAGGATGTGCCAGGGGAGCGCACCCCGGCGATAGTGGTCAGGCCTACTCCCACTCAAACGCCGCTGCCCACCGCTACCCCTATACCCCTGCCCACGTTTACGCCCACTCCGCCTTTTGCGACTCCTAGCCCTACCGTGAGGCCTCCTACGGCGACTTGGACACCCCAGGCCACGCCTGCACCGACCTGGACTCCCACGCTTACTCCGACTCCATATTGTTGGCCTCCCGCCTCGTGGTGGCTTTACATAGTGCAACCGGGGGACACCCTCCCCCTCCTGGCTGCACGCCACGGTACGAGCCCCGAGGCCATCATGCAGGCCAACTGTTTGAGCAGCCCGATCATCTATCCGGGGCAGCAACTCTATCTGCCGCCCGTTTACATCACTCCGACGCCAACTTTATCACCAACTCCTTGCAAACCGCCGGTGGATTGGCGGATATACGTGGTGCAAAAGGGTGATACCCTGTATTCGCTAGCTCGACGTTACGATACCACCGTCTACGCCATCGTCCAGGCCAACTGCCTGACCAACTATGCTATCTATGTGGGGCAGAATTTGTACCTGCCGCCTTTGCCTGCCACACCGACGGCGACAGTGACCCATACACCTACCGCAACGGGTACACCCACGAGCACCTGGACTCCCACAGCCACACCGACGGCCAGCGCGACCCCCACGATAACGGACACGCCGACTGCAACCGAGACGCCGACGACAGCTCCACCGACGGCGACGGCAACTCCTTCGCCCTCGGCCACTCCTACTGCCACGGCCACACCTACCACCCCCACGCCTACGACGGTGCCACCGCCCCCCACAGCGACGCCCACAGCCACCGGCACACCTTAGCACAGCGGTGCATAAAGCCGTTCCCGGTTGTCAGATGACACAGGGGGTATGCCCCACCCGGAAATCCTCTTAGTTTTGTGAGCAACTGTCTATGAGGGCAGTCACCGCCTCCCGCCTGGCGATAAATCGCCGGGCCGAGCAGGGGAAGGGCGCCGAAAGCGCCCTAAACGGCCATCTACGCAGGTTGATAGCCCGCCTCAGCGGGCTTGAGTTGCTCAGCCCTGAGCTTTAGCCAGGCTTGAACCCGCCGGATGGCAAATCCGGCGGGAGCAGGGGAGTAGATACACCCGGGGTAAGGACAGGCCCTGCGCCTGCTCCAAGGGAATACGAAAACAGGCCGCTTCAAAAAGCGGCCTGTTTCTCTGGCCAGTAGCGTTGTGCCCCCACTCTGACGCTGCTAATGCAACCTCTCGATGGCGTCTACCTGGGCCGCGTCACCTCCACCGGCCGGGCAACTCAGGCGCACGTATCGGTACTGGGCGTCGGGTGGGTCAAGGAGAAAGTTGATGTCTATCAATATCCCTGAAGATGGCGGATTGGGCCAGTCGTAGAGAAGGTCGGCCATAATCAGTTCATTGTCAACCTCTCCGTTTGCGTCGTTGCTGAAGGCAGCAACGTTTGTGCTATCATCCATAGGAGGATTGTAGCCATCTCCCCAGTTGAAAACCTCGTACCATGTTACCATATCTTCGGAGAGTTCGATTACGATAAAGTCCAGACGCACAGAACCGGTTGGGGACGGAGCGGGATTCCACCACTCGTAGAAGACAAGGTCATACCCCTGACCGTCCATGATCCCATTACCCGCTCCAAAGTCCAGGGTGATAACCCCGTTGGGGGCGATGTCGGCAGCGTTTCCATCGGGGGGACCGGTGGCAGACGAGCAGTTGCTTACAGAGATGCTACAAGTGGGCGTTATCGGGTAAGAGTAGGTGATAGGGATGGTCACAGTAAAGGCGTTGATGGCCACGCCGCTCTGTAGATCCGGGTTGATCACTTGAACGTCGTAGGGCCCTCCGGCCACCGCAGACAGGTCCAGCGTACCGGTGATGCGGGTAGGACTGATCACCGTCACCGAGGTGAGGGTGATGGTGCGAATCCCGTTGTCAATCCTGGCTGTGGCTCCTGTCAGGAAATTCTCGCCGGCCAGATCGGTGATGGAAACAATGCTGTCGGTGTCGCCACTAGCGGGGCTGATGCTGTAGACGATAGGCGCCGGCGAGGTGGGCGTTGATGTCGGTGTTGGCGTTGGGCGTGGCGAGGTGGGCGTCGGCGGCGGCGAGGTGGGTGTGGGTGGCGGCGAAGTGGGCGTCGGCGGCGAAGTAGGTGTGGCTGTGGGCACAGTGGTAGGTGTAGCCGTGGGCACGCTGGTTGGAGTGGCCGTAGGCGGGCTGGTGGCTGTGGGGGTGGGTGCGACCGTCGGGCTGGGAGGGACAGTGCTGGTGGGGACAGGGGTCTCGGTAGCCGGAGGAGGCTGCAACGTGGGAGACGGCCGAGGAGGGGGTGCTGGAAGGGACGTCGGAGTCGGGGAGGGGAAGGGAAGCCCTCCCAAGCTGGCAATGGCTATGGCCACCGGCACGAGCCCCACTCCTGGGGCGGCCGCCAGCGCGCTTTCGTCCTTGGCAGTCTCCTCGATGACCTCTGGTCGGAGAGGGGCAAAGCGATGTATCTCCCCTTCATCGGGGCTGTAGTCGGCGGTCAGCTTGGTGGCCATGCTGGCCTCCAACCATTCTTCTTGCTGCTCGTCGGACAGGGCTAACTTGGCGAAGGTGCCCATGAAGCAACATAGGCTCATCAACAGGACCAGGATAAACAGAAGAGATGAGAACATGGCGCGTTTCGACCGGTCCTGTGCATCCGTCTCTCTTCTCTCACCCATCGGAATATCCCCTCGGCTAGCCGGCAACCATCTTCCGGAGTCGTCGCTATAAGTGCCTCTCCTGAATTTCCAGGCGCGCTCTACGAGGTGTTTCGTTTTGAGGGGAAGCAGCGATGCGAGGCTTCACTGCTTTTGTGTTCCCTGCTCCAATACTGGCCGGCAGAGAATTGGACTCTTTGCTTTCCTGATTCTCAGCAATAGGCAGAGTGAAGCTGAAGACGCTCCCCTCTCCTGGCGTGCTCCTCTCCAGCCAGATACGCTCTCCATGGGCCTCAATGAGAGCCTTGGCCATGTAAAGCCCCAACCCTGCCCCGCGTACATCGTCGTGGGGCATCTCACGGCCTCGGAAGAAGCGGGTGAAGAGGCGAGCCTGATCGGCCTTGGAGATGCCAATGCCGTTATCCTCCACGTCCACTCTGACTTTGTCCCCATTTACATAAGTAGTAACGGTTATTCTCCCGCCGGGCATAGTGTAGTTGCAGGAGTTGCTGATCAAGTTATAAAGAACCCGCTTGATCCGATCGCGATCCACCGATACCTGGGGCAAGTCCTCAGGCAGTTGCGCGATAGCCGTGAGTTGCTTTTCCTCGATCCGTTCCTGCAGGGACTCTATCACCTCCAGGATCAGCTCATCCAACGAGGTGGGGGACAGGTCTAACCCCAGGGTGCCGGCTGCGATGTCTGTCATATCCAGGAGTTCGCCGATCATGGCCACCAATTGGCTGGAACGCTCGCTGATGTAGCGCAGGGATTTCCGTTGCCGCTCATTCAGCTTGTCTTTTGCCGTCAACTCGAGCAGGTCAATGTGGCCTTTGATGGAGGTCAAGGGGGTGCGCAACTCGTGCGACACATTTTCGATGAACTCGTCTTTCAGGCGATCTACCTCCACCTCACGGGTGATGTCACGGAAGACCATGACCTTGCCCAGTTCGACTCCATCCTGCGTCACCACTGGCGCTTCGCGAGCGCTGACCACCCTGCCGCTTGCCTCAAACCGTCTGTCTCCGCTGCTGAGCGAGGAAGATTCACTTCCCTGGACGGGAGGCAATTCTCTAATAGGGCTGACCAAAAAGTCCTCGCTCATGCTTCCCAGTATTCTCTCGGCGGCGGGGTTCATCATGATGATGCGCCCTTCTTTGTCTTCGACAATGACGCCGTCGGCGATACTTTCCAGAATAGCCCTGATTTTGCTGGCCTCCTCTTCCAGCTCCCGGGTGCGTTCTCGCAGCTTTCTGGTCATCTGATCAAAGGTGCTGGCCAGTGTGCCGATTTCGTCACTGCTGCGTATGCCGGTCTGCTGACTCAAGTCACCGGCCGCTACCGCCCGCGAAGTCTGCACCAGACGCATAATGGGGACGATAATACGCCTTGAGATAAGGTAGCCGATGATGAACACCAGCACCATGGCCGAGGTGAATAGGAGGCCGAACTGAAGACGGCTGGTGGCTGCTTTCTGCACGATAAAGTTGGTGGGCAAGGCTGCGGAGAAAATGCCCAGCAGCGTTCCGCGTATCTGGAGAGGGCCATAGACCATCCAATAGGACCTTCCATACAGGGTAATTGAGCGGCGGAGGGTCTCGTCGTGCCTGGCAATGATAGACTGACAAAAAGCCGGGGATACCTGCAAAAGCTCCCCGATTTGTTCTTCTCCACCGGGCAATGTGGTGGCAAGCACCTCTCCATTATTGCTGTAGAAGGTTATATCGGCCAGAACCTCTTGCTTGACGTCCGCCAAAAAGTCATCCAAATAAGTCCCTAGCAGGACCGCACCGACTACTCGATCATCCTGCTTGACCGGCCCCCCTGTGTAGAACACGTAACCGACTTCGGGCTCTTTGACCAACATGACAAATTTGTCACCATATTGGTCAACCTGGCCGGCCAGGATTGGCCCCACAATAGGCCAGGTGGACAAATCGTTGCCAGTAGACAGCGTATAATTCTGGCCCATGCCCGAACCCTTATGCCGCTTGAAGCCCAGCAACTCCCGACCCCGGTCATCTGCCACCTCGACCCTATGTACTCCGTGGTTGACAGCCACCGGAACCAGGAGTTTCTCCAAGGCATAAATGTCCTTGGAAGCCACGGTTTCGTTCACGCCTTCGGTGAAAGCCATGGCCCGCCACAGTCTCAGATGCTCCTGTTCTTTCCTGACTATGCTGTCGCCGGTCACCCGCCCCGCTTCCACGAGTTGGTTGTTAAAGCGCTCTTCGAGTGAGCCGGCCACCAACTGGGTGACCACAAAAGTACCAACCGCAGCCACTGCCAGGGTAAGAACGGCATAAGGCAGCACTATCTTGGTGCGAATGCTCGATAACAGGCCACCGACCGTCTTGATTGTTCTGTGCCACACCCCAGTCGAGCCATCAGATGTGCCTGTGCCCTCTCTTTCCGCACTCATCCCCAATCTCCAAAAAATTGTACCCTTTTCATTAAGTATACAACCCCAGAAGGCATCCGTCAATAGCTCTTTGGTACTGGGCCTGCGTAGCGAGGCGCCCTTAAACAGTATAACATAAGCTGATGAAAAGGGCAAGGTCCTCCCCGGCTCCGCCCCGGCAGCCCGGTGATTATGCAAAGTTGCTTTTGCGGTGGGTTATGGTAAAATAAGATAGATCAAAGCGGGGCGAGGTAAAGATGTACAGCCTGGATGATACCATCGCTGCCATCTCTACCCCTATCGGCGAGGGCGGGATCGGAATCGTGCGCATGACGGGACCGCAGGCAGCGGACATCTTGAGCAAGATATTCTGTCCCGGAAAAAAAGAGGCGAGGGCTGACGCCAAAGGACGGCATGAGCTGCCCTGTCCCCTGTCCCTTGTCCCCCACCACTTGCATTACGGACACATCGTTGATCCCCAGAGCAGTGAAACCATTGACGAAGTACTGGTCTCCTACATGCCTGCTCCTCACACTTATACCCGCGAAGATGTGGTAGAGATCAATTGCCATGGCGGGGTGGTGCCGCTGCGGCGTGTGCTGGAACTCACCTTGCGCCACGGGGCACGCCTGGCCCGGCCGGGGGAGATGACCCTGAGGGCTTTTTTGAATGGGCGCATTGACCTGGCTCAGGCAGAGGCGGTGTTGGACATCGTGCGGGCCAAGACCGAGGCCAGCCTGCGGGTGGCCATCGAGCAACTGGGGGGGCGGCTGTCCGATGAGATCGGGGCAGTGCGTGCTCTTCTGATAGATGTCCTGGCTTATCTGGAAGCGACTATTGATTTTGAAGAGGACGACATCCCTTTTCAGGACATTGGACCATCTTTGGGAGAGGCGACAGAGCGGCTGAGGAAATTGCTGGCCAACGCTGACCAGGGCATCATCTATCGTCAAGGGGTGCGCACGGCTATTGTGGGACGGCCCAATGTGGGCAAGTCATCGCTGCTCAACGCCCTGCTGCGCACCAGTCGAGCTATTGTCACCCCCATCCCCGGCACCACCCGCGATACGCTGGAAGAAACCGTCAATCTGAAAGGAATCCCCCTGGTGCTGGTGGACACGGCCGGCATTACCGCCGAGACTGACGATGCCATCGAAAGGTTGGGCATCGAACGCAGCCGAGCGGCCCTGGCTCAGGCCGACTTGGCGCTGTTGGTGATTGATGGCAGCGAGCCTCTTCAGAGTGCAGATAGCGAAATTGCGGCCTTGGTAGGCGATAAGCCCGCCATTTTGGTCATCAACAAGGCAGACTTGACTCAGAAGGCCGAGCCAGACGGTCTCCTCCCTCAAGCTGAGCGGGTCTCTATCTCGGCCCTGACAGGCCAGGGGTTGGAGGAGCTGGAGAAGGCCATCGTTGAGACGGTGTTCTCCGGACGGGTGGTGACGGCCGACGAGCCTCTGGTGAGCAGCCCCCGGCATAAGGACTTGCTGGCTCGGGCTTTGGAACATCTAGAAGCGGCCCAGGGTGCTTACAATGAGGGCATGGCCGCCGATTTTGTGGCCATTGACCTGACGGCAGCGGTGGATGCCCTGGGCGAGATCACCGGCGAGACGGCTACAGAGGACTTGCTGGAGACGATCTTTGCCAAGTTCTGCATCGGGAAATAATGAAGTGAACCTGGGAAGAGTAGCCCGGCTACGTGAAACAGAGAGGGCTCGCCAATCCAGAATGTGGTGGGAACTCATCGGGTGGCTGTGTCTGGCCAACGCCGTGTTTTACGTTTCCCTGTTCGCGGGAGAGTTGTATCTCGCCTGGTCCTCGCTGAGGATAACGCCCGCGTTGCCCGGCTCTCCACCGTCGGGGTCGGCTCTGTCGGCGGCGCCGAACCCCACTCCCCAGCCCCCGCCAATAGTCGAGCCCACCTTTGCACCCGCTACGCCTGCCTTGGTTGAAAACCCTGCTCCAGCTACCCCCTCCCCAACCCCGACAGCGACCTTGGTCTTCACCGCTACTCTCATCCCTTCTCCCACGCCTTCTTCCGTGCCGGTCGCTGTAGTGCAATCTGCTCCCACGGCTGTACCGCCGGTAACACTGCCTCCGGACACGGTCACCATTCTGCTGCTGGGCTCTGACCGACGGGAGGGACAGACCCACTGGCGCACTGATACCATCATCCTCGTGGCCGTTGATACCAGAAATCACACGGCCGGCTTGCTCTCCATCCCCCGGGACCTGTGGGTCTATATCCCCAGTCATGGCCACGAGCGCATCAACACCGCTGAGCTATGGGGTGAACTGGGGAAATATCCGGGCGGCGGTCCGGCTCTGATCAAAAAGACCATCGAGTACAACCTGGGGCTGCCCGTCCACTATTACGTGCGCGTTGATTTCCAGGGCTTTGTCAAGATAATAGACACCCTGGGAGGGGTGACCGTTGACGTGGATTGTCCCCTCAGCGACAGGTTCCCCGACCCAGATTCGCCCACCGGCTTCACCGATTTGGATTTGTCCCCTGGCATTTACCACCTTGATGGCAAGATGGCTCTGTATTATTCGCGTTCGCGCCTGAGCACCAGCGACTTTGACCGCTCTCGGCGACAGCAAAAGGTGATCAGAGGAATATGGGAGCAGGCCCTGCGGTTGGACATCTTGCCCAAAATCCCCGAGTTGTGGCAAGCTTTGAGTGACACTTTCCAGACCGACCTCAGCCTGGAGCAGGTCTTGACTTTGGCCTATCTGGGAACCCAGATGGAGCCTCAGAACATTCACGGGCACTTTATTGACAGGACCGCAGTCACCGGTTGGGTTACCCCGCGGGGTGCTCAAGTGTTGTTGCCAAACCACGAAAGGATTCGCCGGATTGTGACCCAGTTTCTGGCTCCGCCGCCTCTGGACCTGGTCTGGGCAGAAGGGGCCAGAGTCGAGGTTCTGAATGGGACGGACTTGGCTGATTGGGCAGAACTGGTGGCCTCCCGCTTGCGCTGGCATGGAGTGCAGGTGGTGAGCGTCGGCCCCGCCGACAGGTTCGATTACCAGGAGAGCTTGATTATTGACTACACCGACAAGCCCTACACCGTGGCCCTGCTGGCCCGTACCCTCTATCTGCCTACTGAGCGTATCCAGCGACAACTGAATTTCTCCAGCCCCGTTGACATCCGCATCATTCTGGGTCGCGATTTCCAGCCCTGTCACCGCTGAACAGAGACTCAGTAACCGCAAACCGTGGGCTCCGAAGGGGTAGGCCGAAGGCAGTGCCTTTGGTCTACCCCGGCATAATTTTTCCCTATCCTGCGCTCATTTGTGTGTCCGAGGCCCTTTCGTAATTCACCCGCAGAGGGGACGGCTACCCTCCCGCAGGCTTGAAACTCACTTTGGCAGCAGACTGAAAGCCACCTCACGGGCATAGCCTTGGCGGGGATACCGCCTCAGCCTGCGGGAGGGTGAACCCCCGCGAATTATGAAAGGCTCTCTGTCCCTAAAACGGCTCTGATGTCTTCTTCGGCGATGGCTCCGGGACGCAAGATCGTGGGGGGATCGGTCGTCAGGTCCAGCACTGTGGAGGGAACGCCGCCGGGGCAAGGGCCGCCGTCGAGGACAAGCTCGATCCGCCCTCTCAGTTCTTCCACCGCTTCCTGAGCCGTGACCGGGCTGGGGTTGCCGGCCAGGTTGGCGCTGGTGGCGGCCAAAGGCGCGCCCAGGGCGGCGATGAGGGCCTGAGTGACCGGATGGTCGGGGATGCGCACAGCCACCGTCGGGCCGGCGCTGACAGCAGTGGATACAACGGCCCGCTTGCGGAGAACCAGAGTCAGCCCGCCGGGCCAGAATCTTTCCGCCAGCAGGTGAGCAGTCGGAGGAACGCTCTCGACCACGAGGGACAAGTCGTCGGGCGTCGCCAGGAGGAGAGGGATGGCTTTGTCCCGGGGGCGGATTTTGGCCGCGTAGATTTTCTCTACCGCCTGGGGCTGGAAGGCGTGAGCGCCCACACCGTAGACGGTATCGGTGGGAAAGACCACCAGCCCCCCCGCTGACAAGATGCGGGCAGCCTCGGTTATAGAGTCTTCGGTTGCGGGAAGAATCCTGGTTTCGATCACACCTCTCCCTCAAGGTTGCTTTTCGCTCAAAACGAACCTCTCGATAACTTCCACCACACCTTCTTCGTCCACAGGAGGGGCAATATAGTCAGCGGCGGCTTTCAGGGCCGGGCTGGCGTTGCTCATAGCCACCCCCAGGCCCGCCCGTTCTACCAGCTCCAGGTCGTTGTCGTTGTCGCCGATGCCGATGGTCTCCTCCAGAGACACGCCCAGGTGGGTGGCCAAGCGGGCCAGAGCGTGCCCTTTGGAGACGCTCAGAGGGATACCCTCTACAAACCGGGGATAGGAGCGCACAAACCGCATCCGGCCGGCGAAAAGTATCCCCAGTTCCGCTATCAGCGGCTCGGTGGCTCTATCTTCGGGGAGGATGATGATTAACTTCATGGGGGCACGGTCCAGAAAGGCCGATAGGTCACCGACGGGGTAGACCGGAGCCTTTGCGATTCCGGTGTAGTACCTGGCTTCGGGGGTTATGCGCTCCACATAGGCGCGGCTATCCAGGTAAACGTTGAGGTGCAGTCCCCTCCGCCGGGTGAAGTGAATGAGCTCCCGCGCCAACGGCAGGGGCACAGACTGTTCATAGATCACCTGCCCGCTCAAATGGTCTTTGATGAGCCCGCCCTGGTAGCAGATGAGCGGTGCGTTGATCCCCAATTCCCGCGCGAAAGGGAGGGTTGAGTCAAGAGCGCGTCCCGTGGCTATGGTGAACTTGGCGCCTTTCTCTATTGCTCGACGCACGGCTTCTTTCACCCTGGGTGGGATGACAGCATCCTCACCCATCAGCGTGCCGTCTAGGTCAGCGGCTATCAGCTTGTATTTCAATGACCACCATCCTATCCAATCCGGCGTAATCCTGAATGACCTCGACCGTGGCTGTCGAAAAGTGCCGGCGGGCCAAAGCGGTCACGGCTGCCCCTTGTGTGGCTCCAATTTCCAGCAGCAGCGTCGCTTGTGGTTTGAGATGAGGCTGCGCCTGAGCCAGCAGGCGGCGGATGAGATCGAGGCCGTCGGGGCCTCCATCTAAAGCGAGGCGGGGTTCGTAGGCCGCTATGGCCTGCGGCAACTGTTCCCACTCAGCCTTGCTGACGTAGGGCAAGTTAGCGATGACGAGGTCTACAGGCTCGGCTAGAGGTGCGAGCAGGTCCCCCTGAAGCAAGCGGACGTACTTCTCAACCCCGTGGCGACGACAGTTGAGTGCTGCTACCTCCAGGGCTTTGGGTGAGAGATCTAGGGCGTAGATTACCGCCTGGGGTTTAGGGGGGGCGCTGTTCAGGTGCACGGCCAGACTGATGGCTATGGCTCCACAGCCCGTCCCCACGTCGGCAATGGTCAGAGGGTGAGAGGCGGCTCGGCCAATCTCCAACCCTTTCTCCACCAGCAGTTCCGTTTCCGGCCGGGGAATCAGCACCCGCCGGTCCACATAAAAATCGAGCCCATAAAACTCCTGGTGGCCCAGAATATAGGCCACGGGCTCGTGCCGTCTCCGCCGCTCGATCAGTTCGCGGTAGCTATCCAGTTCGGCGGCGTCCGGCCATCGGTCGGGGTGAGCGTGAATTTGGGCTCTGGTCAGCCCCAGAACGTGACCCAACAGCAATTCAGCGTCGAGACGGGGAGTGTCGAACCCCTCATCCTGTAAAAGCTGCGTCGCCTCGATCAGCAACCGCCCGATGCTTATCCTCATTCATTCTCTACCCCTTCTCTCCCTTGTCCTCTGTCTACTCCATCCCCGCTGCTCTCAGCTTCTCTGCCTGTTCAGTGGTAGCCAATTCATCAATGAACTCGTCAAGGTCGCCATCGAGGATGTTCTCCAGGCGGTAGCTGGTCAGGCCGATGCGGTGGTCGGTCACCCGGTTCTGAGGGAAATTGTAGGTGCGGATCTTCTCACTGCGCTCGCCGCTGCCTACTTGGAGGCGGCGGGTCTCGCCCCGTTCCTCCAATTGTTTCTGCTCTTCGAGGGCGTAGAGGCGTGACCGCAGGATAGCCAGGGCCCGTTCTTTGTTTTGGAATTGAGAGCGTTCACTCTCACAGGACACGACCATGCCCGTCGGCAGGTGGGTGACACGCACTGCAGTGGCGTTCTTCTGCATGTGCTGCCCGCCGGGGCCAGATGACCGGTAAACCTCAATCTCCAGATCATCGGGGGCGATTTCCACTTCTACTTCGTCCATTTCTGGCAGGACGGCTACAGTTGCGGTAGAGGTGTGGATGCGACCGCTGGCCTCGGTGACGGGCACCCGCTGCACGCGGTGGACGCCGCTTTCATATTTCAGGCGCGAGTAGGCCCCCTTGCCTTCGATGCTGAAAATGACTTCCTTGAAACCACCAATCCCAGTTGCGTTGGAGTTGAGGAGTTCGGTGGACCAGCCGTGTTTCTCGGCGTAGCGGGTGTACATGCGGTACAAATCGGCAGCAAACAGCCCGGCCTCGTCGCCCCCAGCCCCAGCCCGAATCTCCATGATGACGTTCTTCTCGTCTTTGGGGTCTTTGGGCAGAAGCATAAGTCTCAGCTTCTCGTAAAGCTCCTCACGCCGGGCGGTCAGCCTCTCGATTTCCTCTTTGGCCAGTTCCTCCAGTTCCTCGTCGCCCCCCTCTTGCAACATAGCCTCTGTTTCACTCAGTTCCTGCTCATTGGCCTTGTATTGACGGTAGGTCTGGACCAACTCCTCGATCTCGGCTCGCTCCTGGGCCAATTCTCTCAGGCGGACGTGGTCTGTGGCTACTTTCGGGTCGGCCATCAGTTTGTTCAGTTCTTCGTAACGCTCTTCAATCAGAGCCAGTTTTTCCAGCATGGTGGGTGCTCGTTATCTCCTTTGTGCCTGGTCGGTCAGTCCTTTACACGGTAGAGGGCCGCAGCCATGTAGCCTACCACCTGAGAGCGGTCTCCGGTCACATCTCCAGAATTCATGTATTTGAGGACTTTGGCCTTGTTGGCCCCCAACTCCCGGGCGGCTAGCATAACGGCTATCACCGGGCCGCCGCCACAGGCCTCGCATTTGCCTCTCCGCAGGTCGTTGGCCAGCCCTTCTGGATCATAAGCCCCGACGTGCTCGAGGACAATCTCGTCCAGGCGCACAGCCGCGTCGTAATGGTGGAAGTGAGAGAGGTCGGTGCTGGCCACGAGGAGGGCGTTCTTACCCTTCAACGCTCTGGCCAAGGCCGTACCCAGTTTTTGGCAGGAGGACAGGTCCTGGTCACCCATCATGATGGGCAGCAGCTTGAACTGGCCCAGGGCTATTTGCAGGAAGGGCAGTTGGATCTCCAGCGAGTGCTCGTTGTCCCGAGACACGCCGGTGAGGGTCACTTCCCTGCCCACAGCTTCGACCAGCTCTGTGTCTACTTCCACCAGACCCAGCGGGGTCTCGTAGGCGGCGGCGCTGGTGACGGCAAAGCGGCCCACAAACATGCGGTGCACGGGTGAGATGACGGCTACAGTGTCGTAGGAAGCCCCGTCCACTTGTTTGTAGGCATAGGCGGCTACCTGGCCGGAGTAGATGTACCCGGCGTGAGGGCTGATGAGACCCACTAACTCTCCTTCCAGTTCCTCCTTCTCCACGTTATCCAGGTAGCCTTGCACTGTCTTTCGCAATTGTCCTTCGCTGCCGGGGTACCAACTCCCGGCGATAACCGAACGGCGGATATTTGTAGGATCTATCTTGTTCATAATATGATGCCTCCTTTGGTAGGCTGCGATTACATCCGGGGCAAAGTCGGTTAGCTTCGTTGTGGTTACAGCTCGATCTTTCGCTGCCTCACCCGGCACTTTTCGGCAGTGATAATAGCCATGATTTGTTCCACTGCCTCGTCCAGTTTGCCATCACGGTTGATGACCACATAATCGAACTCCGGCAGTCTTGTCATTTCCTCGCGGGCTGTGGCGATGCGCCTTTTCAGGCTTTCGGGAGATTCGGTCTTGCGCTCCTTCAGGCGTCGGACAAGTTCTTCTTCAGATGGAGCCATCAGGAAGATGAGGATAGCGTCGGGCACGATGCGCCGCACAGTGGCTGCTCCCTGCACGTCGAGGCGCATGATGACATCTTTTCCGCTGGCCAATGCTTCGCGCACCTGAGATTTGGGGATGCCTTTGTTCTGGCCGTATACCACAGCGTGCTCCAGCAACTCATCCCGCTTCAACATGGCGGCGAACTCTTCCGAGGAGACGAAGTAGTAGTCTACGCCGTGCACCTCCCCCGGCCGCCGAGGCCGGTCGGTGGCTGTGACCACAAAGTGGAAAGGGCATCCCAACTCTTTCATGCGAGCCAGGGTCACGTCCTTGCCTGCTCCCGAAGGGCCCGAAAGCACAATCAGCAGCGGTGGTGGCTCCAGAAACCGGGAAACATCAAGGTCGCTTCTTCCAGAGCCTCGCTTCTCATCCACGATTACCTGACACCCATCCACTCGTTGACTGATAGACTCATCCACTCGTTGACTGGTAGACTCATCCACTTGTTGACTGATAGCCTCGTCCACTCGTTGACCTGTTACCCCATTGGTATTTCAGCGGACTGGGTCAAGTCCCAAGTCGCTCACGCTGCTGTCTCAGTCGGCCGACGATAGTTTCCGGCTGCAAGGCCACCAGGGCGATGTGACCACTGTCGAGGAAGATGGCGGCCTTTGTTTTGCGTCCGCAGGTCATATCAATAGCCAGCCCTTTCTCTTTGGCCTGGCGTATCAGGCGTCTGATGGGAGCCGGACTAGGGCTCACGACAGCCAATATACGGTTGACGGCGATGACTCCACCAAAGCCGATGTGCAGCAGTTCTGTCTTCACTCACTGCCCTCATCAATGTGAGCCGACACCAGATCTACGGGTTCGGCCTCAGCAGATCGAAGAGCAAACTCGCTATGCGCACTTATGCGCTTCAGCGCGTACTACGAACCTAGATTTCGCGGCCGAGCCTCGGGGTGGGCTTCTTTTTGATTTGGAGGGTGCTTTAGGTTATAATAAATAACAACTGATCTTGTCTCGGGAGGAGTGTCATGCCAATCTACGAGTATCGTTGCAACAACTGTCGAAAGCGCGTGAGCGTCTACTGGCGGAGTTTTTCAGAAGTTGAGACCGCTCGAGCGCACTGCCCGGCTTGTGGCGGCGATGACCTGACCAGGCTGATCTCCCGCGTAGCCGTGCTAAAGTCTGAGGAGAGCCGCCTGGAGGATTTAGCCGATCCCAGCAATCTGGCCGGCTTGGATGAAAATGATCCCAAGAGCGTGGCTCGCTGGATGAGGAAGATGAGCCGTGAGATAGGCGAGGACTTGGGCCCCGAGTTCGACGAGGTAGTTGACCGTCTGGAAGCTGGCGAGAGCCCTGAGGAGATCGAGGCTGCTATGCCCGACCTGGGGGGCGGCGAGGGATTCGACGATCATGACGAGATGTGAACGGTTAATCAGGGAACAGGCCGCCCCCTGTACACCTTTTCCTAAAATCTCTCAAACCGATCCACATCCATGACAAAGACTGTAGCCCCGCCTACCTCCACCTCTACCGGGGTGGGCATATAGAGCTCTCCTGGCTCCATGACCGGGGGCAGAGGGTTAACATATTGAGTGCGAGTGTGACAGCTCTCCTTAATTAGGCTCAGAACCTCATCCACCTTCTCATCGTCTGTGCCTACAAAGATAGTAGCATTGCCCTCTCGCAGAAAACCCCCCGTGGTGCTGATCATCGTAGCCCGATGCCCGTGTCTTGACAGGGTATCGAGCAGCCCTTTGGCATCATCGCTGTTGACGATACTCATAATCAGTTTCATCTCTCGCACTCTCCCCACTAGACGTAACTGTTCACTCGCTCGGCCTGGATTTGTAATCCAGGCCTACAGCAGCCAAAAATGCTCGTAGTGACGACTTTCGTCGTTAGCCAGACCGCCGAATAGCACAGGTCCAGCGGGAGATGCTCGTAGTGACGACTTTCGTCGTTAGCCAGACCGCCGGATGACAAGTCCGGCGGGAAGTGCTTGTAGTGACGGTCGTTAATCGCCGGTATTACCGGACGGAAAGCGACTTCAGTCGCTACTACGAGCACCAAGCCCTGAATTTGCAGACACGCTCTCAAGCTCCTCAGGCTTCGCCGACAAGCCTACCTGAGGCGGTGCAGAAGAGCCTTTAACCGGCCAATCTCACCTTGCGTGCGACCACGAGCACGACAGCCAGGGCCAGTCCGGCCAGAATGGCCCCAATCCCGCCGAATCCGGCACTGGGCGTTTCCCCTTCAGCGGGTGTTGGCGTGGCAGTTGGTACAGGGGTAGGGGCGGGGGGAGTCATTTCGGGCGTGCCTGTTGAGGGAGGCACCACCGGTGTGTTGGTAGCTGCCACAGTCGGTGTAGCCGTGGGCACAGGGGTAAAGGTGGGAATAGGGGTGTCGGTAGGTGCCTCGGCTGCAGCCTGAGCCTCGGCCGTGGCTGCCGCCGCAGTCTGAGCCGCCGCCACCTGCTCAGCGCCCCTCTTGGCTCTGCTGAAGATCACATAGCCACCGATCCCCAGCAGCCCCAGCACCAACAAGCCCACCAGACCAATAGCGATGATGATGAAAAGCCGGTTCTGTGATTCTCCGCCAAAGGGTGTTTCGGTCATGTCGTTTCTCCTCTCTGTTGAGGTTTGCGATTTGTGTTTTGTTATCCGATCAACTCCAAATTGACGTAAGGGATAAACACCCGCTTCTTCCCTTCCAATTCAACCTCGGCTCCCATAAGCCTGGCTCCAGAATCAACGGCTATGGGCTGAAGGGGCAAGTTCACCACTTTGCCTACGAAACCAAGGTAAGGCTGGCGGATGACACGTATCTGGTCGCCTACCTTGAGGGCTTCTTTCGTTTGCCGGGGAGAAGGCGCAGTCCCTTGTGAAGGGATGATTATCTCCGGTCGAACTGCCCCCCAGCGAAGTCGGGTCACGCCACTGATAGACGCCTCACGTCCCGCATTAGAGCGGAGCAATTCAAAGATGACCGAAGCCATGGGCACCTCCCCCATCCCCTCAGTGGCAATGACGGGGCAGGGAAAGTCCGAGACCCGCTCTGCCAAATCGGCCCCAACGCCTCCCACGACTATGCCACGCACTTGCATCTGCCTGGCCCGTTGCAGGACTTTTTCATCGAGCGAAGAGCCGCCCACTATGATTGCACCGTGGCAGCCCACATCAATGGCCTCAGCCACGAGTTTCTCCCGCGGATTCTCAGCCAGCATCTTGAGGACACCTTGAGCCTCGCCTCCTGCTCCCCAGACACCCTGTACCAGGGCTCCCACCGTCTCTATGACCACCCCCAGGCTGGGCATCACACTGACCACAGTGCCCCTGAAGTGAGCGTGGAGCTCAAAAGTCTCAGCCCGTGATTCGAGAACGACTCGCCCACTGCCTATGGCTACTACCTTGCCGGCGACAGGCGAGCGACAAACCCGCCGCAGAGGCACCAGCTTACCCCCTCTGGCAGCGATGGCCTCTCCCTCTTCGACTGCCTCCCCCACCTCCTTGAGAAGATACCCATCCAGGTCCTCATTCTTGACCGCCAGAATCTTGCCCACATCAACGACGTGCAATTCTCCTCCCGACGAAGCACGAGCCACAACGTCAATGGGCTCCACCCGGTCGCCTATGTTGGCCAGCACCTCGCCGCGCACCGGCAGCAGCCGTTCTCGCTTTATAAGGGTAAGAGGCGTCACCTGAGTCATTGGAGGATAATACATCTCGCCAATCTCGAATGTGTCGAAACCCGAAACTCAAAACCCGAAACTCGAAACTCAAGAGCCCATGCCCCAGAGCCATTCCTGGACTTTGGCCTGCTGCTCTCTTCTGGTAGGAGGGAGAGACAGAGGACGGCCACGGGCATCAATGATAACACCCACTGCTCCGCCTTCCAATTCTGTGGTTGCCCCCTTGCCTTCGGTGCCCAGACCGATGTCAAACCGACGCGTGGGTCTCAGTTCCAGGGTCGCTTTGTGGCCTGCACCCAGGGGTAACACCTCCAGAGAGCCATAAGGTATCTCCATTTCAAGAGCCCTTCCGTCGTCATAAGTTATCCTGAGTTGGAGGGCTATCTCACCCTCGCGGGCTGTGCCCACGGGGGCTATCACAGTGCCCAGGGGGAGGAATCCATCCCGTTCCATTACTTGAGCGGCCGCCAGGGGCTCAATGGTAGCCGTCACCCCCAGCGGGGCGGACATAGAGGTCACGTCAAGTGCCAGGCTGCTTACCCCAATGGGTTGCAGGACATCGAGAAGGATCAAGGCGGCCTGGCCATAATGCGGAGCGTGAGCCAGTACCCCACCTCCACCGACGATAAGGTCCAGGAAAGGCGAAAGTCCAGGATAAGGGGCCGAAGGCTTCCCAGACCATCTCTGCCGAGGCTCCGCCAGGGTAAGGCGCAGAGCCTCACGAGCTACTGCTTGTTCCAAAAGCAGTTCCCGGCGAGTTTGAGGTACGGTCATGGGCCTGAGTTGCTTGTTGGCAATGATGTCGCGCGCCTCTGCCATTCCCATATCAAAGGGCAGCCAGCGCAGGATGTTTCTGAGGCCGGCCTCGGTTGAGACGCGGACTATATTGTGGCTCAGCCCCAGATCGCTCCGGGAGACGGAGGTGAAGTGACCATCAACGACACTGGCTACGGTCACCGTCGCCCCGCCGATGTCCACCCCCACCACGTTCAGGCCGTATTGACGAGCCAGGTATTTCATCAGATAGCCGAAGGCCTTGGCACTCGGCAGGACGGGTACCGGGCTCCAGGAACTCAGGCTGCCAAAGCCGGGTATACGCGCCATCTTGCAATCTTGGTAGAGACTGTCGAGTTCCTCCTGAGCAGCAGTGAGGTCTTCGACGTCCAGAGCCGGCCGGACGTTGTTGACGGCGTGTAGTTCCGCTTCGCTGCCCAGTATCTCTGCTATCAGCGGGCGGGCCTCTTTGTTACCGGCGAAGACGATCTTGGGCCCGGTCGCACCGTCCATGATGGAGCAGGCCAGAGCTACCACTTCGGCTATGTCAGCCACAGGCGCTGTGGCTCCGCCATCAGTACCTCCAACGATGAAAACTGCGTCTGGCTGATGGCGTTGCAGGATGCGGATTCTGGCTTCAGCACTGCGCCTTTCTCCCTGAGCCCCGTCGTCCAAAGAGATGGTATCTTCGATTAGAGCGTAGGTTGACAGGATGGCGCGGCGCGCGCTTTCGATGCTTACATCGCGTGTCAAGCCGGCCAGTATCACTCGCAGCGGAGCAGCAGCACTGGTAGTGGCTACAAAGGCGTCAACGCCGTTACCACCGGCCTGCTCCGGCGTGATAAGTTGGCCTCGTTCATCCAGCAATAGACGGCCGGTGGCCTCCTCAATCTGTTCGATGGCGTGACGCACACCCAGGAGCATGTCGGCCCAAGGGGGTTCAATGGTGCTGAGGGCTTCGCCCCGGGCCACGAAACGATACTGGCCATCAATCACGTCAATCAGGATAACCTTGGTCGTCGTGCTGCCGCAATCAGCAGCCAAGATGGACTCTATCTCAAGGCCATTGGCCATCGCGCGAACTCCAAGAGAGAGGGGGAGACTATAGACCGAAAACGTCAAGCAAGAACCGCACGCGCCCGATGAGCAGTGAAATCCGAGCCATGACCGTATTGGCGAAGATAGCTCCAAAGGCAATCATAATGAACCAGCGACCTAATCTGGCCCAGGCTCGGATAAAACCGGCCCCAATTCCAGACAAACCACCTTTGGCCCCAGCGGCAAAGTGAAAATACAGCAAGGTGCTGAGAGTACCAACGACGATTATCAATCCCTTCCCCAAACCGACGAGGTCTATGGCACTGATGGTAGCCTGTACCTGGGGTAATATGGAGCCAAACAGGGCTCCACCAATAGCCAGGGCTGCTCCCACACCGAGGAGAAAAGCCACGCTCAAGTTACCCATCCAGGCCCAAGAGGTCTTGAGCTTGGTCCATAGGAGGAGGCCCAACACGAGGGGCACTACTGCCAACAGTTTCTCTCCAGTTTCACCGCTGGTGAGAGGATCAAGCAGCAGGGGGCCTAGAATTCCGTGGATGACGACTACAACTGCGTAGGCTACGCTGGAGCCGATGAAGATGTGCTCGGCCAGGCGATAGAGGGGGTTATCTCCCAGGAGATAGCTATAGACCAGGATGGTGAGCAGGGCCGCCATCCAGACCCAGATGAAATCCGATCCTGCCAACTCGCCCATCACTTCCTCCTCGCGCCGACCAGAGAGGCCAGGGTGCCCAGAACGATGAGGGCCACGATGGTCAGGTGGGCCGCCGATTGTGCGTCTACACTGGCAATGACCAGAGATGGCCACTTGTCGGTCTTGCTTTCGTATTGAGCCGCGCTTGGCAGGCCGCTGATGAGACCCGCCAGTTGGCCTGAATTATGATAAGGTGTGGCCGTGGGCTCAACGGCCGCGCTGACTGCAGCCATCATCTCGACCTCGTACTGACTTCCCACCTGTTCTATCCACCACTGTAGGGTCTTCTGCTGAGCTGCAAATTCGATAATCAGGTCCACATCCTGGATGCCGTTGATGTCCTCCATCACCTGCAACTCGTCGAGGGATTTCCCCTGCCAATAATCCTGGGGCACAAGGGCCCGCAAATCCGAGGCCAGTTCGCTAGGGGCCGCTGCCTGACCGGGGATGTAGCCCAGATTCACGTAATTTTGCCCGTATTGGTATCCATCATGCTCCCCGGCGACTCTCTCCAACAGGTTGCCGGCTGCCGCAGGGCCTGTGGGAAGCAGACTGACAGCCATAAGTCTGGCTTGGCGATCCATCAAGTGCCAGAGAACCGGCTCGGCCAGGCGGTCCATTTCCGCGGCCGTGGAGGGGTCATAGTCAAAGGCCAGGAGCACTACAGAGCCTAAGGGCAAGCTTTGGATAGTGTTGTAGAAATCTGTCACTGCCCCTGATGGAAGCTCCGCTTCACCGAACCAGCCACCTCCACCAAACAAAGGGACGATGACGGCCAATGCGACCAGAAGGTAAATAAGCCGGCGCAGCACCCCTCCCCAAATGCGAGCACGCCTTGGAGCGGTCACCTTTACCTCAGGGGCTGGCTCTTGAGTGATAACTTCCTTGAACAGGTCGGCTTGCTCGGGGCCAATGGTAACGGCCGCTGCAGGCGCCGGCGGAGCTTTGTGGGGCTTCCCCACTATGGGTTCGACGGGGAGCACGCCCTGGATGCCGGCCAACAACCCTGTGGTTTCCACGACCTCTATGGCGCTTGGTGCTTCGGCAACACCCTCCTCCTCGCGGGGTCGGAGCTCCTGAAGCCAGGCGGGGATTTCTGCTTTCGCCAGCCCTTCCACCTCCGGAGCTTCTTCGGCAACAGCCGGAAGGCTGACTTCCTCTGCGAGAGGGGGCAGTGGCGCTTCCTCTTCGCCAGGGGGGGCTTCGGCCGTCACCGGCGGGCCGAGTTCTTTGAGCCAGTCAGGTACTTCACCGGCAGGCACTTCAACGCCCAGGACCGCCGGAGGCGCTTCAGCCACTTCCTCGGCCGGCATCTCTTCGCCAGGAGGTACCTCCTCGACCTCTTCTGAAACAGGTATCTCACCCTCTGGCGTGGGCTCTTTCAACCAATCAGGGACTGTTTCAACCGGAGGAGGCATCTCCTCCTCAAGCTCCTCCTCTGCTTCTCTGAAGACAGGGACTTGTCCAGGTTCAGGCAGTGGGCCCAGTTCCTTCAACCATTCAGGAGCTTCTTCCTCCAGTTCAGCCTCTACTGCCGGTGGCGGTGCTTCTGCAGCCGGTGCTTCAAACCCCGGCGTCAATTCTCGCAGCCAGTCGGGTAGCTCTTCTTCTTCCACTGCCGGTGGAGCTTCTTCCACAGGCGGTGGTGGCGCGCCGGGCTCCGGCCGCAACTCCTGCAACCAGTCGGGTAGCTCCTCCGCTTCTTCTTCCACCGTCGGTGGAGCTTCTTCCACAGGTGTCGGCGGTGCGCCGGGCTCTGGCCGCAACTCTTGCAACCAGTCAGGTAGCTCCTCCGCTTCTTCCACCGTCGGTGGAGCTTCTTCCACAGGCGTTGGCGGCGCGCCGGGCTCTGGC
>JAOZOT010000663.1 GCA_029933115.1 Anaerolineae bacterium
CCCCGCTTTCTCTGAGGTCCGCCAGGATGGGCCGCTTGTCCTGGCGAGACTCGACAGCGCGGGACAACTGGGAAACAGCCACAAGTGGCACCTTCAACTCCCTGGCCAGAGCCTTGAGGGCGCGGGAAATAGATGAAATCTCCTGCACCCGGTTCTCCGCCCGGTGGTCGCCACGCATCAACTGTAAATAGTCTACGATGATGAGGTCAATGCCGTGCTCAGCGTGAAGACGACGGGCCTTGGTGCGCATCTCCAGGGCCGAGAGAGCCGGCGTATCGTCAATGTAGAGAGGCAGGTCCGAAAGGATACCCGTAGCCTGGACAAAAAGCGGCCACTCGTCATCCTCGATTTGACCCAGACGCAGACGCTGAGAATCAATGCCCGTCTCGGCCGAGATCAGGCGTTGAACCACCTGCTCACCGGACATCTCCAAGCTGAAGATGGCCACCCGCTGGTTGAATTTTTGGGCTGCGTTGTGGGCTATGGACAAGGCCAATGAGGTCTTGCCCATAGACGGCCGACCGGCAATGATAATCATGTCGGAACGCTGGAGACCACCCAGCAACTTATCTAATTTGCCAAAGCCGGTAGGGATACCGAGGGGTTCATCACGATGCTGGTGCAGATACTCGATGCGGTCGTAGTACTCTCCCAGAATCTGCTTGATGGGAACCAGTTCACGGGAGATACGGCGCTCGGAGACGCCAAAGAGGATTTGCTCCGCCCGGTCCACCACCTCATCCACATCCTCCGCTTCCTCGTAGGCGATGGAGGCAATCTGTCCGGCGGCGTTGATGAGGCGACGCAGGATGGCTGTGCGCTCCACGATGTGAGCGTAATATTCCACGTGGATAGAGGTGGGAACGGCGTTGATCAGCGAGGTGAGGTAAGCGGCCCCGCCTACTTCCTCCAGTTGATTGCGCCGCTCTAGCTCGTCGCAGAGGGTGATAAAATCAGCCGGCTCGCGGCGTTCGTGGAGGTCAAGGATGGCCTGATAGATGAGGCTATGAGTCTCGCGATAGAAATCTTCGGCACGCAGAAAAGGGGCAATGCGGACGATAGCGTCGCTATCAATCAGGAGGCTTCCTAGAACCGACTGTTCGGCCTCTATATTTTGGGGAGGCAACCGGTCAACGGCCACGACCGCCCTCCTTGGCCCTACTCCTGCCCCAGGTCATCCAAATCGAGGGAGTCAACAAAATCGCGGAAAACAGAGAGCTTCTCTTCCTCCTCCTGGGAGAGGCCAGTTGCGCCAATTTCTTCATCAGGTGTAATGGCCGCCTTATCCATGACCTTTTCAGCCACAAAGATGGGAACGTGCACCCGGACGGCCAGGGCAATAGCATCACTGGGACGAGAGTCCAACTCGATGCGACGGCCGTTGGAATCCATGACGATTTGAGCGTAGAAGGTATCGTTGCGTAAATCATTGACCAGAATGTGAGAGACACGAGCTCCCAACTCGGCGATGAGTGATTTCAACAGGTCATGGGTAAGAGGACGCGCTACCTGCACCCCTTGCAACTGGATGGTGATAGCATCGGCCTCAAAGGGGCCAATCCAAATCGGCAAATAACGCTCTGCGTCCATCTCCTTGAGAACTACCACCCGATGCTGAGACATCAAGCTGACTCTGATACTGTCAATGGTTACTTCTATCATTTCCTCCAAGCCTCCTATCATTGGTGGCCGCCCTTGGCACCGGTAACACTCGCTTTGATTATACCACAAGAGTCCACGCTACACAAATACGCTGAAAGACCCGCTCGAAATCACCCTTCGACGGGCCTTTGGTGTGAGGGCCTCGGCCGACAGCGTGTCTGAAAAATGCTCGTAGTGGCGACTTGAGTCGCTAATGATTGGTGCTCTGCGGCTCAAAACGACTGAAGTCGTTACTACGAGCGCCGCCCCCCTGAATTTTCAGACAC
>JAOZOT010000664.1 GCA_029933115.1 Anaerolineae bacterium
GACTTGCCTCACGGGGAGGAAATATGGCTAGAGCAAAGGTTATTCTTAACCCTTACGCAGGACGGTGGAAGGGACAGCGGTCCGTGCCTGCTGTGGAGGCCGCTCTGAAAGAGGCTGGCGTAGACTTTGACCTGGTCTGCACAGCCGGGCCTGACCACGCTATTGCACTGGCGCGGGAGGCAGCCCTGGAGGGTTACAGTCCGGTGGTAGCCGCCGGCGGTGACGGCACTATCGGCGAAGTGGTGAACGGCCTGATGCAGGCCGCCGGTAGCGACCAGGTGGCCGGCCCTTTGGCTATCATCCCCCTGGGCTCGGCCAACGATTTCACCCAGACCTTGGGCACGCCAGCCAGTCTCCAAGAAGCCTGTCAACTGCTGCGAACAGGACAGGTGCGGACCATTGATGTGGGACGGGTCAATGAGCGCTACTTCATCAATGACGTTGGGGTGGGTTTTGAGCCCCAGGTGACTCTCGAAAGCCGCAAAATCAAACGGCTGCGCGGCAAGCTCATCTACTTGGTGGCCGTCCTGCGCGCCGTGCGAGACCCCCTTCAGGCGCACATGACTATTGAGTGGGATGATGGTCAGGGGGTGTCCAAGCCCATCCTGATGGTCTCGGTGGCCAATGGCCGGTGCACCGGCGGTTTCTGGCTGACCCCCTACGCGGAATTGGACGACGGAGAATTGGACTTTATCTTTGCCGACGCTATGAGCCGCCTTCAGATCCTGCTCTTCCTGCCCAAGGTGATGCGCGGCACCCACCTCGACGAGGACCCTGTCACTCATGGACGCACCAGACGCATCGTTATCACTTCCGACGACCCTTTGCCGGTGGTGGCCGATGGGGAGATAATGACCACCGCAGCCCACCGCCTGGAGATAGAAGCCCTGCCGAGCCGGATGCAGGTATTGTGTTGAGCAGTAGGGGCAAACCTCGCCTCTGCCCCATTGCGAAGGAGAATTTCAATGGACACCGAGCAAGTCAAAGCTGTGCCCACTCACCCTTTGGTCTACCGCAAGTACGAGAAGGGGTTGCTGCGCAAGGACGGCCAACCGGGCTTCAACACGCCCTCTGGCAAAGTGGAGATCACCTCCAGTATGCTGGCCGAATACGGCTATGACCCTTTGCCCGTCTACACTGAGCCGGTGGAGGGGCCACTGGGCAGCCCAGAGCTTCTGAAAGAGTTCCCTCTGGTCTTCAACAGTGGGGCCCGCCTTCAATCGGCCTTCCGCTCCCAGCACCTCAACATCCCCGGCTTGCTCAAGATGCAACCAGAGCCCAATGTCCTCATCAATCCCCAGGACGCCGAGGCCCGGGGCATCGCCAACGGCGCCCGTGTCTATGTCAAATCGCCGCGGGGCCGGGTGCCTTTCAGAGCCAAAGTCACCGACTGGGTGGTGCCAGGCTCGGTTGAGGTCAACATGGGGGGTGGAGGTCCATTACAGCCCAAGCCCTGGCGAGAGGCCAACGCCAACTATCTCACGGACATGGACAACCGGGATCCTATCTCCGGCTTTCCTGTCCTCAAGGCCCTGCTGTGTGAGGTGCAAAAAGCACCAACTGGTGAGTAGACTCAACGGAGTGGATGTCCCATGACCTGGACAGATATTGTCTTTGAGAAGTTGAAAGCCCACCGGTTGAGAGTGGTATGTCACGTGCCAGACAGTGTGCTGGCCCCCCTCATCGCCCGGACCGAAGCTGACCCCTTCTTCACCGTGGTACCTCTGACCCGCGAGGAAGAAGGGGTGGGCGTGCTGACCGGAGCCTACCTGGGCGGTCAGCGGGGCCTGCTGATGATGCAGGTTTCGGGCCTGGGCAACAGCGTCAATGGCCTGGCTTCGCTGGCCATCCCCTATCAGATTCCTTTCCTGATGCTCATCAGCCAGCGGGGCGAGTTGGGCGAGTTCAACCCGGCCCAAATTGC
>JAOZOT010000162.1 GCA_029933115.1 Anaerolineae bacterium
CCACCCTCCCGCAGGCTGCGAACCCTGCGGGAGGATCACTGCCCACGCAGCGGGGTACGTCCCAAAAGCGCCGGAGTAGACTACCACCCCCCGCGGGTGGCAAACCCTGCGGGAGGGTCACCGCCCACGCAGCGGGGTATGCCCCAAAAGCGCCGGAGTAGACTACCACCCTCCCGCAGGCTGCGAACCCTGCGGGAGGGTCACTGCCCACGCAGCGGGGTACGTCCCAAAAGTCTCGGAGAGCAACTTACCACCCTCCCGCAGGTGGCGAACCCTGCGGGAGGGTCACCGCCCACGCAGTGAGGTATGTCCCAAAAGCGCCGGAGTAGACTATCACCCTCCCGCAAAACCTATTCTCCCCTCAGGGCGGGGGCGCGGGGGTGCCCCCCGACCCACCTCCCACCTCTGCCCCCTGACGCGCTATCCACCACAAAGCAGCAACGGCCACCAACCCAAAACCTATTATCGCATAAAACTTGTACAGCCGCGAGGAGATAACGAGAGCCAGCCCACCGAAGAAGGCACAGAAAAGATAATAGAGCAACACAATCCGGCGTTGCGACAAGCCAATATCCAACAGCCTGTAGTGCAAATGGCCCAAATCCGCCTGACTGACGGAGCGGCCATGCCACAGACGGTTCACAATCTGCCAGGCTACGTCCAAGATAGGCAGGCCCAATACCAGGAGCATGGTTGCCACCCGGCCTCCGGCCACAATAGAGACAGTGCCCACGGCATACCCCAGGAACAAGGCTCCGCAACTGCCCATAAAAACCTTGGCCGGATGAAAATTGTAGGGCAGAAATCCCAGAGTAGCTCCCAGCAGGGCAAGTGGCAGGAGAGAGACGCTGTGTTGCCCCTCGCGGTACATGTGGATAGCCAGCACAGCCGAGGCGATAGCTGCCACCCCGGCCGCCAGCCCGTCCAGCCCATCCAGCCAATTGACGGTGTTGATCATACCCATGATCCAGAACACCGTAAAGGGCACCGTGAAATACAGGGGGAAAACCACTTGCTGGTTGGTGAAGGGGTTGTTGACCCGCTCGATAAAGACCAGAAAGCCATTGGCCATCAGCGCCGCCGCCAACTGGGCCAGGAATTGAGGGGCCGGAGAGAGCTCTCTCCGGTCGTCGCAGAGCCCCACCACGAACATAAAGGTCGAACCCAGCAACACTCCCAACAGACGGGTCAACTCTTTGGGATCCTGGCGGGGAACAGGCAAGAACTGGGCCACAACCACCGCTGTTGTGAAGGCTACGTACAGGGCTAGTCCTCCCAGTCGTGGCACCTTCCCCTGATGCACCCGTCGGGGCCCTGGCACGTCTACCAGTCCGTAGCGCCGTGCCACCCCCCCGGCCAGCGGTGTCAGCACCAGCGCCAACCCAAAGGCTATGGCAAAAACCGTAAAGAAAGGCACGTCCCTTGGCCGCTCCTATTCAAAGGAATGTCTACTCGAGGTCTCGTAGCTCCTTTTGGGTCTCTATTTTCAACCAGGGCTTTGCGTCGGATTGCATCACAAAGTCGAATTCCTGGCGCGCTTTTTCCACGTCACCTACAGCTTTCCAATACAGGCCCATGCCAAAGTGCGCCTCAGCCAGGTCTGGAGACAATCGGAGGGCTGTTTCCAACTCTGCACGGCCTTCTTCTAGCTGGCCTGTACCCACCAGGAAAGTCCCTACCGCTGCATGGGGCAGAGGCAACTCAGGCTTAAGCTCCGTGACCCGTTTGAAGTACTCGGTGGCGGGCCTTATCTGTCGGTCCCACCAGAGGGATTGACCGGCTTTTATGTTGGCCTCAACGCTATCGGGTTCGAGGTCAGCAGCGCGCTGGTACATCTCGGTCGCCCTGTCGAAATCTTTCTGAGCGACCAGTATGTCGCCAGCTTTAATATAAGCTTCCGCGAAATTGGGGTCAAGCTCAATGGCCTTCTCGTATTCCTCCAGGGCTTTGGCCTCGTCCCCCTGGCGGGCGTAGGCATTGCCCAAGATGAAATGAGCCTGGGGATCGTCAGGATTGGCCTGCACTTGCCTCAGAGCCTGGCTGACGGGGTCTTCGCTGGGCAGCGGCATCCTCGTCGGCCTCTCAGGGGAAGGAATGGCCTCGGTTGGAGGGCGGGCGATGGGCGTCAGTTCTTCTGGGGTGAGTTTGGCTTTTCGGTTTTGGGAGGCAAAGAAGAACCCGACGCAGCAGGCAAGGAGCAGGAAAGCAGCCACCGTCCCACCAATGATCGGCCAACGCTTTCGCGAGGGCTCGGCCTCGGGTTCGGCTTCGACGGCAGTGGGGGGGACAATTGTTGGCTCTGCCGCCTTCTCTTCCTCTGGCGCAGGAACCACTTCGGATGCAGCCTCGACAACAGCATCTTCAAAAGCTGTCACCAAATCCGTCACCTTCTGGTAGCGGTCGTCCTTGTCCTTGGCCAGGGCCTTGAGCACCACCCGCTCCAGCGAGGGGAAGATATCGGGCTTGATGGCTGTCGGCAGGGGCAAGGGGGTATAAATATGGTCGTGAACGACGGCATAAGGGGTATCGGCACTGAAGGGCACACGGCCGGTCAGCATCTCGAAGAGGACCACTCCCAGAGAATAGATGTCGGCGCGCTCGTCAATTTCTTCGCCCTTGGCCTGTTCAGGGGACATATACTGGGGGGTACCGATCATCATGTCCCTGGAAAGGGTGGACTCGCCGCTCTGGGCCATGCGGGCCAGCCCGAAATCGGTCAGGAAGATGCCCCCTTCGGGAGTCAACATAATGTTGGAAGGCTTTATATCCCGATGCAACACCCCTTGCTCGTGAGCATAGGCCAGCGCCTCGGCCACAGGCTTCAGGATTTCCAGGATGCGTTCCGGGGGCAAAGGTCCCCCTTTCAGGTGAGCCTTGAGGGTCTCTCCCTCGATGTAGCGCATCACCAGATAAGCCATACCCTTATGCTCGCTGAAATCATAGACGGGTACGATGTGAGGGTGCTCTAGCTTGGCCACGATCCGGGCCTCGCGTTGGAAACGGGCCAAAAAGTTAGGATCCTCTTTAAAGGCCGGGTGCAGCACCTTGATAGCCACGTAACGGTCCAGGGCGGGATGGTAGGCTTTGAAAACCGTGGCCATGCCTCCCTGGCCCAATCGTTCGATAATGCGATATGGTCCGACGTTTTCTCCTGGTGAGAGTGGCATGATTGTCCCCCTTTGTGTAAGGATTGTGCGTTGTGACCGGCAGGATTGGTTGCCGCCTGGATTGTTCCCCTCAAGTCTATTATACCCTCAAAATGCAAACAAATCAACATTGAATTGTAAACAAAAGGTTAATCGAGCGGAAAAAGGGTGGGAGTCATTTGACAATTTTCTCAACATGTTATATACTACTTTTGGCTGTGGGGCTGTAGCTCAGATGGGAGAGCGTATCAATCGCACTGATGAGGTCAGGGGTTCGAGTCCCCTCAGCTCCACCAGCTTGGCCGATGGCGGATAGCCGATGGCAGATGGAGGAGAGGACGGGACGCTAATAGCCAGCGGCAAGAGGTGAATAGCTACAGGCTGTGAACAGGAGTAGTAGGCCATCCCCTCAGCGAGCCGGGAAAGACCAGGTGGAAGCCCGGCAGGGGTACTCAAGGGGAGTGCCACCGAAGGCCGAACTCGCCTGGGAGCCGCAGCGGTGAACACAACGGATATCTGCTGTTTTCCCAGATTCGTTGTTCTAGCCGTTGCCGGGTGGCGCTCGTTAACGCGCCGAGAGTGGATGAACGTGGGGCTGTGGCGCAGTTGGGAGCGCGTCTCAATGGCATTGAGAAGGTCAGGGGTTCGAGTCCCCTCAGCTCCACCAGTCTGGCTGATGGCGGACAGCCGATGATGGATGCAAGCCATCGAGCGAGATCTGCCCGTAGCTCAACAGCCGATTCATCAAACAGGGTGGTACCGCGGAGAACCCCTTCGTCCCTGAGGGCGAGGGGGTTTCGCCTAATGAGGGAGAAAAGAAATGCGCGAGGAGGTGGCCAACAATTGGGCGCAGGCTCAAGAGGACTTGCAGACGGCCAGGGTGCTTCTGGATACAGAGAGATACTACGCCAGCGTCTTCTTCAGTCAGCAGGCGGCGGAAAAAGCCCTTAAGGCACTTCATCTGCACGAGAAGCGAGAACAACCCAAGACCCACAACTTGGTCGAGTTGGCCAAGGCGCTGGAAGCCTCCGAGGAAGTGCACGAAGCGGCAAGGGAGCTGACGCCAGACTACCTGGTCACACGCTATGTCAACGCAGCCAACGGCATCCCGGCCGAGATGTATGATCAGAAATCAGCGCAGATGCACCTGAATTATGCCCAGGCGGTTATGGAATGGACGAGGAAACGCTTGCCGAAGTGAAGCGGTTTTTGGAAGCGTTGGGACAAGACTGGCCCTTGCAACGGGCGATCCTCTTCGGCTCTCGGGCCAGAGGAGACCATCTCCGCTACAGCGATGTGGATTTGCTCCTGGTTTCAGACGCTTTCGAGGGCATCGCTTTTCCCGATCGGCCCAGCAAATTGTATCAGCATTGGGAAGGCGGATTGCCCTTGGAAATCCTGTGTTACACGCCAGCAGAATTTGACAAGAAACGCCAGATGATCGGTTTGGTCCGGGATGCGGTACGGGAGGGAATTTCTTTGCTTTTGCCTCAGGAGGAGAAGAAGAAAGGTTAAGGAGACATCATTATGGCAGACAAATACATCCCGCAAGAGATCGAACCCAAATGGCAGAGGAAATGGGAGGAGACGGGACTGTATGCCACGCGAGAGGACCCGGATAGGGAGAAATTCTACTTTTTGACCATGCTGCCCTATCCTTCAGGTGACTTGCATATCGGCCACTGGTACGCGATGGCCCCAAGTGACACAAAGGCCCGTTACTACCGCATGAAGGGCTATAACGTCTTCTTCCCCATCGGCTTTGACGCCTTTGGCCTGCCGGCTGAGAATGCGGCCATCCAACGCGGCATCCACCCCTATAAGTGGACCATGTCCAACATCGAAAATATGCGCCGTCAGCTACGCTCCATGGGCGCCATGTGGGCCTGGGACCGAGAGGCTGTCACCTGTGACCCCGAATACTACAAGTGGACTCAGTGGTTCTTCTTGAAGCTGTACGACATGGGCCTGGCCTACCGCGATTATGCCCCGGTGGATTTTTGCCCCAAATGCAACACCGTGTTGGCGCGGGAGCAGGTGTGGGGCGAGGACCGCCACTGCGAACGCTGTGGCACACCGGTGATCAAAAAAAATGTGGAACATTGGAAGTTTCGCATCACCAAATACGCCGATGAATTGCTGGACTTTTCTCAGATTGACTGGCCAGAGCGGGTCAAAGTGATGCAGACCAACTGGATTGGACGCAGCGAAGGGGCGAATGTCACCTTCCCAATTGATGACTCCCCCTCTCCCGTTCTGCGGGAGAGGGGGACGGGGGGTGAGGGCATCATGGTCTTTACCACCCGCCCGGACACTTTGTGGGGAGCCACGGCCATGATCCTGGCTCCAGAGCACCCCCTGGTGGACAAACTGACCGGCGACGAACGTCGCGCCGAAGTGGAGGCCTACAAAGAGCAGGCCGCCAGGCAAAGCGAGATCGAGCGCACCAGCGTTGAAAAAGAAAAGACCGGCGTCTTTATCGGCGCTTATGCCGTCAATCCGGTCAACGGTGAACGTATCCCCATCTGGATCGCTGACTATGTGATGATGACCTACGGCACCGGAGCCATCATGAGTGTGCCTGCCCACGACGAGCGCGACTTTGAGTTCTCCCTCAAATTTGGACTGCCCATCATTCCAGTCATCGCTCGCACCGACGGAGTAGCCAAAAGCTACGTCATGAGGGGGACAATGAAAGACGGCTTTGCTGCGGCGCTGAGCGAGGCCGGCATCCCCTTTGAGGAGCGGGACGGTTCTCTGTACGTCACCATGACGGTGGAGCAAACCGACCGCTACATCGAGCTGGCGCAGGCCCACATCCGGCCGGGTTCCTGGACCGAGGTGGTCGGCGCCCGTTGGGCCTTTGTCTTCGAGGACGGAGTGGCGAGTTTTGGCACCATCGCCGAGGAGAAGGCTTTGCTGAAGCGCTGCCAGGCCCTGGAACCGGCACTGCGGGACAAGAAGACGGTCATGGAGATGCTGTGGGGCGTAGAGTTCTACCGCGACGTCTTGTTCCACGATGAATATGGTACCATGATCAACTCCGGCCCTTTCACCGGCACGCCGGGCGATGTGGCTGTTAAGAAAGTGACCGCATGGCTGGAGGAACAGGGGATCGGAGAGTTTGCCGTGAACTATCGCCTGCACGACTGGCTGATCTCCCGTCAGCGCTACTGGGGCGCGCCTATCCCTATGATTCACTGCCCGAAGTGCGGCGTTGTGCCCGTGCCTTATGAGGATCTGCCGGTGCTGCTACCTGAGGATGCCGAGTTCCTGCCCACCGGCGAGTCGCCGCTGAAGTACCACGAAGGCTTCCGTTACACCACCTGCCCTCGCTGCGGCGACCCCGCCGAGCGCGAAACCGACACTATGGATACCTTCATGTGCTCGTCGTGGTACCACTACGCTTACATCAGCCCGTATTGGAAGAAGGGAGAGAAGCTGAGCCCAGACGACACACCGTGGGACCCGGAGAAGGGCCGCTACTGGCTGCCGGTGGATCAGTACACCGGCGGCGTGGAGCACGCCACCATGCACCTGTTGTACACCCGTTTCTTCACCAAAGCCATGCGAGACATGGGACTGGTGGATTTTGACGAGCCCATGTTGAGGTTGTACAACCAGGGTGTCATCCTGGGCGAGGATGGTTTCAAAATGAGCAAGTCGCGGGGCAACGTCATTGCTCCCGACGAATGGGTGCGGCGCTATGGCGCCGACACCGTGCGGGCCTATCTCATGTTTATCGGCCCCTGGGACGAAGGCGGCCCCTGGAGCAGTCAGGGCATCGAGGGGGTATGGCGTTTCCTGAATCAGGTCTGGAGTGTGGTACTGGAAGAACCCAAGGGGGAGGATATTCCAACTGACTTTGATTTGGGTCGAGCGGAACGTGACTTGAGGCGTATGACCCACCAGAGCATCCGCGACGTTACGGAGAGGATAGAAAGCTTCCGCTTCAATACTATGCTATCCAAGCTGATGGAATTCAACAACTACCTGGCCAAGGCCAAAAAGACGCCGGTCTATGGCACCGGGGCCTGGGATGAAGCCATCCGCACTCTGATCCTGCTGCTGGCCCCATCCTGCCCTCACATCGCCGAGGAGTTGTGGAACAGGATTGGCGGGGAATACAGCGTGCACCGGCGGGCCTGGCCGGAGTGGAATGAGGAGTTGGCTGCCGACGAGGTCACTACCCTGGTGGTGCAGGTCAACGGCAAGCTGCGCGACCGACTGGAGGTGCCGGTGAGCATCAGCGAGGAGCGGGCCAAAGAACTGGCTCTGGCCAGCCCCGGCGCCCAACGCCACACGGCGGGCAAGGAAATCGTCAAAGTGATCTACGTTCAGGGGCGACTGGTGAACATCGTGGT
>JAOZOT010000665.1 GCA_029933115.1 Anaerolineae bacterium
TTGGACATCGTCATTGCCACTTTCTCAGGGGTAATCGGGCAGATACTTCACGAATGGCAATACGGCCTTCACAGCCTCATAAAACACCTTGTCTGCTGTCCAGAACTCACAGCCATGCAATTCGGCAAGGGCAGCGTAAGGTGGACCGATCAGGGTGATGTCTTTCAATCGCGCGTCACGGAGCAACTGCCGCGCTTTATTGCGAAACGGCTCGCCCTTGACTACCCATTTGATAGCGACGCTGGCATCTATGACTTGCTCGGCCATATTTGATCATCCCTGTCCCAACGCATCAGGCGAATTTCTTCAGCAGCATCAAAGGTGCCCTCCCACATCTCCGCTGCGGCATCGCACAAGGCTAACAATTCATCAGCTTCTTTCTCACGCTGTCGTTGCAGCGATTCCTCGTCTCCCATCATCGGCAGGCCAAACGGCATAGCACTCAGCCGTTCGGAGATGTGCATCACCAGTTTGAGTTGTTCTTGCGGTGACAGTTGCATGACTTGCTGTTCTAGCTGTTCTAAGGTCACTTGATTGGACATCGTCATTCACCTCTCTAGTTCGGCCTTGCAACTAACTTTCAAATGAGCGAATCCCTTTGACAACACGGATCTGTCAAAGACGTGGCTTGGGCATCAGAAACTCGCACCTGAGCTTCTGCTCATACGTGCCTCCATGATCCGAAACAGCAAGTCGGCGTCTATGTTGCCGCCGCTCAGGACAGCCACCACCTTCTTGCCCTTCAGGTCCAATCCGGTTTCGTAGCCGTGGGCCTGTGGGGAAAGTGAGGTTGAGGGGATACCCCTCAAGCTCCCCAGGCTTTGCTGCGCAAGCCCGCCGCTGGCCGGGCCAGCCAGGAGGAGGGCAATCGCCGCCGCGCCGGCACCTTCCACCACCAGTTGGTTCAGCTCCAGCAGAACGTAAACGGCCTCCCAAATCGCCTCCTCACTGACCACCACGATTTCGTCAATCAGGTCTTTGGCGATGGTAAAAGGCACGATGCCGTAGCCGCCGGCCAACCCATCGGCGATGGTCGGCTCAGCCTCGTAGCTCTCGTAGCACCGGCCCTCCTTGAAAGAGAGATAAGCCGCCGGCGAGGCCTCGGGCTGCACGCCGATGACCTTCACCTCAGGGTTGATGGTTTTGGCAGCTACGGCAATCCCGGCGCTCAGTCCCCCGCCGCCAACAGGCACAACGATGGCTTCAACGTCAGGTAGATCCTCCATGATCTCCAGCCCCACCGTGCCCTGACCAGCGATGATCACCGGGTCGTCGTAGGCGTGGACGTAGGTGGCCCCCTGGGTCTGGACAAACTCTTCGGCCGCGTGATGGGCCTCCTCGTAGCTGCTTCCTGCAAAGCGGAGCTCGGAGCCAAACTCGCGCAGCTTCTCTACCTTGGATCGGGGTGCATTGTGGGGCAGGAAGATGGTGGACGATACACCTCCCAGCGCCCTGGCCGCGTGGGCTACCCCCAGGGCGTGGTTGCCGGCCGAGGCCGTCACCAGCCCTCTGGCTTTTTCCCCGGCCGACAGGCTGGCGATTTTGTTGACCGCTCCTCGGGGCTTGAAGGAGCCCGTCACTTGCCGATTCTCCAGCTTCAGGTAGACCTGGCAGCCTGTCCGCCGGCTGAGCAGGAAGGAGTATTCCAGCGGCGTCCTTTTGACCAAGTTGCTGATGGTCCGCCGAGCGGCCAGGATGTCTCTGAGACCGAGCATAATCACCTCTCATCCACAAAAAAACGGCACTGCGAACATTTGGGCATAGTTCACCCCGTCTGTGAACCATGCCCCACATTTCCCAGATACGCTCCAACGCAATTAAGTATACCACATTTTCGATTTTTCGGACAGTTGTAAACTTGCTAAGGTAGCCTCTCGATGATATAATGCTAGCAAAGCTCTGCTTTCAACC
>JAOZOT010000163.1:0-1518 GCA_029933115.1 Anaerolineae bacterium
CTGCGAGGGGACTTGCAGGTGGAAGGAAATGAAGAAAGTTGATGTGAAGCTACTGGAAAGATTGAAGGCCGATCCAAAGGCCGAATTCAGACTGATTGTCAAGACCGTGGGAGAGCCTGGTCAATACCTTACTCACTTTCAGGCTTTGGGCATAGAGGTGCGACGCAAGTTTAGATTGACCAGGTCTCTGGCTATCACAGCCAGAGCTGAGACTGCTCTGCAATTGGCTGATGAGGCCTGGATTGAGAAGATCGAAGAAGATCAAATGGTGAAGACAATGTAAGGCGGGGACACCTCTGAGAGCTTGCTCCCCTGCGCCCCAGACAAAGGAGGGAGGGAAATGGGCGCCAAGTTTAGCCAGGCTCTGGCACAGACGATGAGGGCCAGTGCCGATGACCAGGAAATCCATATTATTGTCAAGTACCGCAAGGATGTGGTCATTCCCCAGATCGTAATTGCGGGGGTCACGCCGAGACATCGCTACAGGATGATACCTGCTGTGGCCATGAAGGCTAAAGCCAGAGATATTCAGGCTCTCAGCGAAGACCCGGCGGTGGAGAAGGTGTGGCAGGACCTACCCGTTCACACCTGCTTGGATGTCTCCTTGCCTCTGATTGGGGTGCCGCGTGTCTGGGCAGAAGGGGGCTATCGAGGCCAGGGGATCAAAATCGGCATCGTGGACACCGGCATTGACCCAGACCATCCCGACTTTGAGGGCCGCATTGCGGCGGGCAAAGGTTTCACCGGAGCGAGCTACGTTGATGACAACGGGCACGGCACCCATGTAGCAGGCATTGCCGCCGGGAGCGGCGCGGCCGGCGGAGGCCGCTATACGGGTATCGCTCCAGAGGCCAGCCTATACATCGCCAAAGTCCTCCTGGCCGATGGCTCCGGCATGATGAGCGATGTCATGGCCGGCATCGAGTGGGCCGTAGAGCAGGGGGTGCACGTCATTGGCCTTTCTCTGGGTGGGCCTGCTCCTTGCGATGGCACCGACGCCCTTTCTGAGACTTGCGATGCTGCGGTTGAGGCTGGCGTCGTCGTCTGCGCAGCGGCGGGCAACCAGGGGCCGGGCGCCCTCACTGTGGGCTCACCCGGCTGCGCGCGTCGGGTTATCACCGTCGGTGCCTCCACTGACAACGATACCGTGGCCAGTTTCTCCTCGCGAGGCCCGACCGGCGATGACCGCATTAAACCCGACATCGTCTTCCCCGGTGTGAACATCATCTCTTGCCGGGCAAAGGGGACGAGTATGGCCAATGTCATTGACGACTACTACACAGAGGCTTCGGGCACCAGCATGGCCACCCCTCACGCCGTGGGGGCAGCAGCCTTGCTCCTCCAAGCCAAACCCAATTTGAGGCCGGCCCAGGTCAAAGAACTGCTGATGGCTACAGCCTTGGACTTGAATTTGGAGCGCAATACTCAGGGCTCAGGACGGGCCGACGTCTACAAAGCCTTCATTCAACTTGTCCCTGCGCCAACTCCGGAGCCCCCACCTGAACCAACGCCAGAGCC
>JAOZOT010000163.1:1618-7495 GCA_029933115.1 Anaerolineae bacterium
GCCTCCAGAGCCCCCGCCGACGCCTTCGCCGCCGGAGCCTCCCCCCGAACCCCCACCAGAGCGGGACGGCTGCCTGAAAGCTATAAAGGCCGTTGTACGCCTGCTCGCCAAGCGCTGATTGATTCAAAAAACAGGAGTGTCAATATGCAACCAGCCCAACGCCTTTCCAATCTACCGCCTTATCTCTTTGCCCAGTTGGGGCAGCGCATCGCTGAACTGCAGAGGCAGGGAGTTGATGTCATCCGTCTGGACATTGGCAGCCCCGATATGCCACCCGACGATGAGATCATCGAGGCCCTGGCTCGTTCGGCTCGCCGGCCGGACTGCCACGGCTACGCTGGCTACTATGGCCTGCCCGAGCTGCGTCAAGCTATCGCCGATTACTACGCCCATCGCTTTGGGGTGAGCCTGGAGCCTGATAGCGAGGTGCTACCTCTGATTGGTTCCAAAGAGGGGTTGGCTCACCTCTCCCTGGCTTTCCTCGACCCCGGTGACGTGGCCTTGGTCCCCGACCCGGCTTATCCCACCTATGAGTTAGGCGCTTACCTGGCCGGAGGCACTACCCATCGCTTCCCTCTCCTGGCCGAGCGGGACTTTTTGCCCGATCTGGCGGCCATCCCGGCCGAGGTGGCACGGCAAGCCAAGCTCCTTTGGCTGAGTTACCCCAACAACCCCACCGGAGCAGTGGCTTCTCTGGAGTTCTTCGCCGAAGCAGTGGCCTTTGCCCGGGAGTACGACCTGCTCTTATGCCACGATAACCCCTATTGCGACGTGACCTATGAGGGCTATCGCCCTCCCAGCTTGTTGCAAGTGGAAGGAGCCAAGGAGGTCGCCATAGAGTTCAACTCCTTTTCCAAGACTTACAACATGGCCGGCTGGCGCATTGGGATGGCGGTGGGCAGCCGTGTAGCCCTCAAGGCCCTGGCCCAGGTAAAGACCAACGTGGACACGGGCATCTTCACCGCCATCCAGGAGGCGGCAGTAGTGGCCTTGACAGGTGACCAGGCATGGCTGGAGAAACGCAACGCCATCTACCAGGAGCGACGGGACATCATCCTGGAGGGCCTAGCTGCTGTGGGAATCAAGGCCCGCAAGCCGCTGGCCACCCTCTACGTCTGGGCTGAGGTGCCCAAGGGTTACACCTCGGCCGAGTTCGCAGATAAACTGCTGACCGAGAAGGGGGTCTCCTTTGCGCCGGGCTCGGCCTACGGCGAGTGTGGCGAAGGATACCTGCGCATTTCGGTAGGCGTGGCAACGCCGCGACTGCAGGAGGCTATGGCGCGCCTGAAAGAGTTCGAGTTTTAGCTCCAACAAAGGGCTCGCCCGGTCAAGCCGCCAGATTGAAATCTGCGGCTTGGGGATGCTGTGCGCCGACCAGGGGCGGTAAACAAGTACCGCCCCTTCACATCCCCGTCCACTGCGCGAGCTTGAGAGAGGAGTACATGGAGAAGGTCATTTCTGTTTTCGGCAGTTCGCAGGTGGGTGAGAGAAGTCGGGATTACGAAGAGGCGCGGCTGCTCGGCAGACTGCTGGCTGAAGCAGGCTTCACGGTCATGAACGGCGGCTACGCTGGCACCATGGAGGCCGTCAGCCGGGGAGCCAAAGAGGGCGGGGGGCGGGTCATCGGCGTCACCCTGCAGCTGTTTGCCCACCTTGCTGCCAATCGCTGGCTCGATGAGGAGATAAAGACGCCCACCTACCTGGCCCGCCTGGAACAGTTGACCGCCGCCTCCGATGGCTGCATCGCTCTGAAAGGCGGCGTGGGCACCCTGACGGAACTGAGCGTCACCTGGAGTCTGTTGCAGATCGGAGCCGTGCCCCGCAAACCGTTCATCCTCCTCGGCCAACATTGGCACCGGATTATGGGTGTCCTTTCTCAGGAAACCTTTATCCGTCCGCAGGATTTCGCCCTGCTGCAGGTGGTGGAGACAGCAGAGGAGGCTGTGGAAGCCCTCAATAGTCTTTTGGGGGCGTAAATGGACAAAACACGAATCATTTCAAAGTGGCAGGCACTGAGGATCGCGGGGGAGACCTTCGGCTTCATAGATCTGATGCTCCTGATAATGAGCCTCATCTGGGGCATCAACTTTGCTGTGGTCAAAGCGGCCCTGGCAGAGATGACGCCGCTGAGCTTCAACAGCATCCGTGTCATCCTGGCCTCCGCTTTGACCCTGCTTTCGCTCAAGCTCATCGAGGGGGATGTGGGTTTCATCAGAGGAGACTGGTGGCGATTGCTGGGTCTGGGATTGATCGGCAACACCTGTTACCAACTGCTCTTCATCAACGGCATTGACCGCACCACGGCCGGCAACTCGGCCCTCCTCCTGGCTACCATCCCCATCTTTGTTTCCCTCACCGGCGCGGCCTTGGGCGTCGAGCGAGTGGAAAAGTTGGCCTGGGTGGGCGTCTTTTTCTCCTTCGCCGGCATTTTGATGGTCATCGTCGGTTCAGGCAAAGAGCTGAGCCTGGCCAAGGGGACCATTGAAGGAGACGTGCTGACTCTGATCGGCGCTGCAGCATGGTCACTCTACACTGTGCTTTCCAGGCCGCTGCTCTCCCGTTACTCTGCCCTGAAGCTGACCGCCTTGGCCATGGCCGCCGGGACGCCTTTCATTGTGCTTTTCTCCATCCCCCAGTTGTTGGCTCAGGATTGGGCTGCGGTCTCCTGGCAGGGCTGGCTGGGCTTGTTCTTCTCTGGAAGCATGGCCATCGCTCTGGGCTACATCATCTGGAACACGGGAGTGAGCAAGATCGGCAGCACGCGAACGGCCGTCTACTCCAATCTCTCTCCTGTCATTGCTGCTATCTTTGCCTGGCTCACCTTGGGTGAGGCTATCACCGCCTTCATGGTCGTGGGGGCAGCGATGATCTTCCTCGGCATCTACCTGACCCGCAGATCAAGCCAGAGGAACCGTACCTGACAATCCAACGTTTGCTTCAACTGCGTTCGATCGTAGCGCAATAATAGGCCATTTCAGACCAGGCCAGGAGAAAGGCTTCCAGGTCCACAATCGTCGGCCCAGAGTCCATTGCCGGGTCGTGGAGATAAACTGTCATGTTCTCGATACCGACCAAGACAACGGCGTGAGGGACGTCCTCATCCCAGTACGGCAGGCCACCGGTGCGCAGGAACACAATGCACGGTATCCGTCGGTCAAGGTAAACGCGCAGCTGGTCAAGAGTTGTCTGCTCGTAGGTGACCCGATAACCAAGGGAGGAGAGTCGTCGCACGCGGCCGGCCGGGGTGCCATACCAGTAGGAGCCCATAACCTGTACAAGGTGGGTTTCGGTCACATCGTCGCCCAGGTAGCCCAGCACCATTCGGGCACAGGCGGGCAGACAGGCACCGCTCTGGCTTTGTTTATAATGCGGTATCTGGAGCAAGGCGGTTGGCATTATCAATCATCCGCTTGAGTGCTGGCCGATCAGCCAGCACTTCGCCAGTTTGAGCGTCTACGTCAACTTCACCCACCTGTCCCAGGCGGCCCAAGCCGGGCAGAGCCAGGAACACCGGCACACGCCACACCACCCGCTTGTTACTGAGAACCAACGTCGGTTCATCGGCACCGATGCCAGTGCCAACCTCGGATAGCACCAGACCGCCCACTTTCTGCCGGGCAACAAAGGGGGTAATGTTAAGCGTGATCGAGACGTGTACATGGATGTCTATCTGTGCTGAGTGAATCTGAGGAAGCAAACCGTTTACCTCAACAATGGGTTCGGACGACGAGTTGGCCATCTCTGCCCTCCTTGTTTTAGGCCGGAGTCCTCTGGCTATTGATTATACCATTACCACTCACCAAATGCAAAGAGAGGGAACCATGATTAAACCTCGCCTGACTAACCTGGTTTGGATTGCACTCCTCGCAGCGTCCCTGTCCAGTTGTACGCCGACACAACCTACCCCTACCCCTGTCATGCCTCTGGCTGCGCCGGTCGGCTCACCGATGCCGACCCTGACGGCTGAGCCTGTTCTCAGCGACGCTACTCCACCCCCCTCGCCCACGGCGGAGCCAACAGAGGTGCCTACTTCGCCCCCTCCACCTGTTCCACCGGCCGTCGCGCCGGCCCCAGGAGCAACGCCCACCCCTACCATTCCCCAACCCACACCCGTTCCAACGCCTGGGGAAGAAGGCCCCCTGCCCGGCGTCGTAGCCGAGATAGACCTGGGCCTACCGGAAGGGGACGGCTACTGGCCCAAGGCCCTGGCCCTGGACGAGGAAACCGGCCTCCTCTACGTCCTCAACTACAGCTACGAGGGCACAGACCAGGGCTGTGTTTCGGTGCTGGATGCGTCGAAGGGGCCTGCCCTGAGCCCGTCGAAGGGTGAACTGTTGGATGTCATCCCTCTGCCTTGGTCCTCTCTCGGGCCGCTGGCGGTCGCGGCGGGGCGCATCTACATCAACTTCGAGGACGAGAAACACCAGGATCACCTGGCCGTCATTGACGCCACCTCCCACGAGGGGCTGGTCACTGTGCCCATCAAGTCCCTGTACTCTCACCAACCGATGCTGGTTGACCCCACCACCGACCGGTTGTACGTGGCCTTCGGCAACCACCTGGAGGTGCGCTCGGCCACCGATCTGACATTGCTGGACAGTCTGTCCTTTGAAGCGCACCTGAGCGAAGACTCCCCTCTGGCCCTCGACTCACGTGCCGGACGGCTCTACCTGGCCCAGGGCTCCCGCCTGGAAGTGCGCGATGCCGACACCCTGGAACTGCTTGGCACCTTCCCCGATAGCGATGCTGCTTACTACGGCTTGCATCTGACTGCGGACGGGAAGCGACTCTACGTCTGCACCGGTGAAAAATCGCCGACCACCGGCACCTTGAGCGAACTGCTGGCTTTTGACGCGGCCAGCGGTCAGTTGCTGGCTGAGTGGGGACCGTATAAGGGAAAAATCGTGGGCTGGGACGAGGAAGCCGGCCGAGTCTACCTGACCCGCTCGCAGGCCATGAAACAATGGCTGACGGCGGTGGACCTGGAAAACGGTCAGTCCCCGGCTGAGCTGGCGATAGGGGAACCCTACGAGGCGCTGCTTTGGGACTCCCAACGCGGCCGGCTGTACCTGGCTCGAGAGAATCGGCACAGTGTGACCGCCGTTGACCTGATGGCCATGGAGGTGGAAGCTGAGGTGCCCGTGGGCATCGAACTGAAAGACCTGGTCGTTGACTCCACCGCCGGCCGGCTCTACCTCAGCGACAGTGCGGGCCGGGTGCACGTCCTGGACAGCGAAACCTACGACCGCCTGGCTACTCTGCCTGGACGGGGACAACTCACTCTGGACGCTGCCAATCAGCGGCTCTACGTGGCTGAAGATTACGGAGAAGCGGTCACTGTCCTGGACTTGGAGGCGCTGACGGTGGCCGGGACGATCCCCGAAGGCGGCTATGTCAGCGTGGACAGCGCCCGCAATCGGGTCTTTGTCGGACATCACATCGGCGCGAATGGCCCTCACCCCGGCGACGAAGGCGTGCGAGTCTTCGACGGGGCCACCCTGGAGCAAATCGCCGTCGTCCCTCAATCGGGCGTCCCCACCTACAACCCCCTGGCCGACGAACTTTACATCGTGAACATGACAGCCTACGTTGTCAATGGGGAGACATTGCAGGTCACCGGTGATCTGACACCGGACGTCACGGCCGCCAACGAACAGTTGCCCTGGTGCAACAGTTGTCCCATAGTCACTGCTGTCAAGGTCTACCCGGAGCACAACCTGCTGGTGGTCCGCCTGACCACCATCTCGGCCGGCAAAGGGGCCGGCTACTACCCGGCGCCGCGCTTCTTCGACGCCACCACCCGCGAGACGGTGCCCCGCCCCGTGACCCTGGAAGACACTTGCCTGGGGGAACTCGTCGTCGGCCCCATTGATGGAC
>JAOZOT010000164.1 GCA_029933115.1 Anaerolineae bacterium
CAGTTGGCCGAGGCTCTGATGGCATAGATGCACCCACCTCAAGCAAATTACAGGAGAAAGACAAAATGAAAAAAATCGCCAATCCCATCAGAGAGAAACTGAAGGAATCCTTCAATTCCAGAGTAACTTTCGATCCCATCGAACGGCGGCTGTACAGCCACGACGTGGGCTCGCTCCCCAGGATGATCAAGCCCCTCATCGGCGCGGCCGAGGCTGCGGCGGTGGTACAACCCCGCAACGAGGAAGAGCTCGTGTGGCTGACCCAGTTAGCCCGCGAGCAGCGCATCCCCCTGGTGCCTCGCGGCAAGGCCACCTCCGGCTACGGCGGGGTGCTGCCCGTCAAAGGTGGCATCGTGGTGGATTTCTATCGTCTGCGGAATATCCTGGCCGTGGACAAAGAGGCATTGACCGTAACCGTGGAACCAGGCATCGTCTGGGAGGACCTGGAGCGAGAGCTGGCCAAAGAGGATCTGGCCCTGCGGCTGTACCCATCTAGTGCACCTTCGTCCACCGTGGGCGGCTGGCTGGCCCAGGGGGGCTTCGGCTACGGCAGCTTCGAGTACGGGGCCTTCCGGGAGAACGTGGTCTCCGCCCGGGTGGTATTGCCCACAGGTGAGGTGCGCCAGTTCGCCGACGATGAGTTGGACCTGGTCAGCGACGCCGAGGGCATCACCGGCCTCATCTCACAAGTCACGCTGCGGGTGAAACCCCTGGAAGACGAGGTGGTGGTAGGAGCCCGTTTCGCCGAGGTGAAGTGGCTGGTGGATGCCTTGCGAGCCGTAGTGAATGAGAAGCTGCCCCTCTGGTCAATCAGTTTCATCAACCCCACCATGGCCCGTCTGAAGAACATGGCCCCGCCAAAGACGGAGCATGGCCATCCGGTGGAGGAGCATCGCCCCGAAATTCCCGAAGCTTACGTCGCCATCTTTGTCTACCCTGCCTCGCGGGCCGCTGAGCTCACCCCAAGACTGGAACGCATCATCGCCCACAATGGCGGAGAGCGTTTACCGGACGAATTGGCCCATCACGAGTGGGAGGAGCGTTTCCGCATCATGAAGGTCAAGCGCCTGGGTCCCTCACTCATCCCCACCGAGGTACTACTACCTCTGGAGAATCTGGATAAGGCCTTGAACGAGATTGAGGCAGCCATCAAGCAGCCTCTGGTCATCGAGGGCATGGTTCTCAAGGGCGGCCAAGCCCTGTTGCTGGGCTTTATCCCCCACGACGAGCGGAGCTTTGCCTACAATATGGCCTTTGGCCTGGCCCTCTCGGCCATCAAAATCGCCAAGAAACACGGCGGGCGGGCCTACGCCAGCGGGCTGTACTTCGCCGGAGAAGCGGCCAATATCCTGGGCCCAGAGCGACTGTCCAGGCTGCGCCGGTTCAAAGCCCAGGTGGACCCCCGGAGGATCATGAACCCGGGCAAAGTGATAGGCAACGGCCTGCTGGGCACCTTCATGGGCCTGGCCGAGGCTTTTGAGCCCCTCGTGCGTGTCTTCGGCAACGCGGCCCAGTCCCCTCTCGGTGAGCGACCCAAAGGAGCGGGCAAGCGCGGTGTGCCCGACGACGTGGCCTGGTACGCCTACGCCTGTGCCCAGTGCGGCTATTGCGTGGATGAGTGCGACCAGTTCTACGGGCGCGGCTGGGAGTCGCAGTCGCCGCGGGGCAAGTGGTATTTCCTGCGGGAATACATGGAAGGCAAAGTCCACAAAATGAGCCAAGAGCAGGTAGACACCTTCCTGGCCTGTACCACCTGCGAGGTGTGCAACGTGGAGTGTCCACTGGACCTGCCCATCGAGCCGGCCTGGCTGGAGATGCGCGGTAAGCTGATCCACGACGACAATCGCCTGACCTTCCCACCTTTTGAGATCATGCGCGCTTCGCTACGCAAAGAGCGCAACATCTGGGCTTCCTACAGCAAAGACCGGGCCAACTGGGTGCCGCCGGAGTTGGAGGACAAGATCAAGTGGCGGGCCGAGGTCGCCTACTTCCCCGGCTGCACCGCTTCTTTCGTGGAGCACGACATCGCCCAGGGAACGGCACGGTTGCTGGACGCGGCCGGAGTAGAGTTCACCTACATGGGCGACGGTGAGGCCTGCTGCGGCATCCCCATGCTGGTGGCCGGCCTGTGGGACGCTTTCGAGGAGATCATGCACCACAACATCCAGGGCATGAAGGAGCGCGGCGTGAAGACGGTAGTCACCTCCTGTCCGGCCTGCTGGCTGGTGTGGAAGACGTACTACCCTCAGTGGGCCGAGAAGCTGGGCCTTGACTACTCCTTCGAGACCAAGCACTACTCCGAAATCCTGGCCGAGAAGATTGAAAGCGGCGACCTCAAGTTCACCCACGAGATCAAGAAGAAAGTGACCTGGCACGATTCCTGCCACATGGGCCGTGCCGGGGGCATCTACGAGCCACCGCGTCGGGTGCTCCAGGCCATCCCCGGCCTGGAGTTCGTGGAGATGGAGCACAACCGCGAGCATGCCCATTGCTGCGGCTCGGTGCTGAGCCTGGTAGCCGACCCGCCGGTGGCCAAAGTCATCGGCGACATCCGGCTGCGGGAGGCCGAGGCCACCGGCGCGGAGGCCGTGGTAGCCTCTTGTCCCTGCTGCGAGGTCCAGTTGCGGGTGACAGCCGATAAGACGGGCCGCGACCTGCCCATCATTGACCTGGGGCACCTGGCCTGCGACGCCTTAGGCATCGAGCACGCTGACTCGACTCCGTATGCCCTGGAGATGTGGGCCACTTTCGAGGCCATGATCAACCTGATGAAGCCGGAACCCATGGCCGACCTGATGGCCGAACTGCTGCCGCAGATGATCGAGGCCATGCCGGCCCCCATGGGAGCGATGATGAAAATGGTCAAAGCCTCACCGGGTCCCCTGCGCAATGCCATGATCGCCATGATGAAGCCCATCATGCCCCTGATGTTCCCCATCCTGATGCCCGGCATGATGCCCAAGGTAATGCCCGACATGCTGGCAGCAGTGGAGAAACGGGTGCCCATGCCCCAGCACATGAAGGAGCAAATGCCCGACCTGATGCCCGCCGCCATGGACAATCTGCTGCCCAAAATGCTGCCGCTGATCATCCCCTACTTTATGCCCAAGATGGAGGCCTACCTCAAGGGTCAGGTCTGAGCCAAGAAGGCACAGGGGAATGGACGAGAGCGTACAGGATCACTTGGAAGGGCGCACGGATGATCCGTGCGCCCTTCCCTTATTGCTCAAGGTGGACGACAGTCTGCCGGGAGCCTCAAGGCTTTATTCCCGCTTGACACCAGAGGGACGATAGTCTATAATTCTGACATAGCCAAGTCATTAGATGGCGTTGACGGGTCGAGGAAACAGCGATGAAAGAGAAAAGCTACGTTCCCCTCAATGATCCTGCCGAGGCGTTCCTGATTTTCAGAGATGAGCTGACACCAGAGCTAACTGAAGTACGGGGTGAGAAAGTCTACATTGACCTTGGAGATTATGCTCATTTGTGGGCTCACGCCGAGATATTCAGCCGCATTCGATGGATCGCCGAGACATTGAAGAATCCTGAGGAGATCAGACGACATCCTAACAAAAGAAAGCCATTTCGGGAGATTTACATTAACACCATCTTCGCACATCCGGCCGATGCGGTAGGCGAACCACACTTGGTAGTCGTAGATCGAGGTTTGAAACTGAGATTCTGGACATCTTTTGTCCCCGAAGAAGAGAGTTATGTGGCTAGAATGAGAAGAGGTGAGTTGTTATGGAAACCAGAAGGCTGAGGGTAGTCTATCATGAGGACAAGGACATTCTCTCACTGATCATCCCCCCCTTGCGCCCCTCTCGTGCGGAAGGGAACGAGAACGACTTCCTGATCCTTCGCGATTGGGGCAACCGCGATGAGATAGTGGGATTTGAAGTCCTGGACTTCTCTCTTTTCGTCCCCCACATCTATGAGCTAGATGCGCTGCCCCAAATCGAGTTGCGTTTCAACGTTGACGGCACCGAAATGCGTGGAGTGACTTTGAGAGAAGTGCTGGAGTGGGCTTACAAGAACTTTATAGTCACGCGCCTTCCCTTTGCGCGCGAGGAGATCAGAGAACGGTCAGCAGAGATGACTGTATAGTCCGTCGCCCAGGCATCTGCTCCAGGGCTTGTTTAGCTTTGAGGAAGTCATGCATGAGTTGAGTGTCACCCAGGGGATGTTGGAGATTGCCCTGAAGCACGCCCAACAGGCCGGAGCTCAGCGCATCACCCACATCAACCTGGTCATCGGCGACCTGTCCAGCATTGTTGATGATTCGGTACAATTCTACTTTGACATCATCAGTCAGGACACCATAGCCGAAGGGGCACAGTTGGTCTTCCAACGAGTGCCGGCCACCTTCCGCTGCTGGGACTGCGGCAACATCTACACTTCCAGAGGGCACGATTTTACCTGCCCTCAATGTGGAGGAATGAAGGTAGAGGTGATCGCCGGCAACGAACTGCGGGTGGAGAGCATCGAGGTGGAATAGCGTGGTGCAAAGCTATTTGGCCATACCTATCCAACAACGGCAAGACCCTGCACCAACCGCTCCAGCACAGGCGGCAGGAACAGAAGGACAAAGTTGACCACAGCATGACAGGCGATGCTGGCCCCCAACCTATACTGACTGCACACGTAACCGTAGACGAACCCCAGCAACCCCATGCTGAATACTATGGCCATCAAAATGAGGGCAAGCCCCCTGAAGAGAGGTAAAAAGAACACAGCCCCAGCCAAGCCGTAGAGCACGGCCGCGCTGAGAAGCCCACGCTCCCGCTGCAAGATGCCTCTGAAATACAACTCCTCAATGGGGGCTGACACAAAAGTCAAAGCCTGAAAAAGGGCCGCCTGGCTCGGCATGGGGAAAAGCCGAATCGAAATGTCACTGAGAACGCTTCTGGCAGCCAGGAGAAAGGGCAACGAGATAATGAGACCCACTATGGCTCCGCGCCCCAGGTTGGCCAGGTTATATCGGGCTGCCACAGGCTTCCGTCCGGCGTAGATCAGGCTCAAGGCCAGCAGGGTTGACCAGAGGAGAGTCAAGCGAACTTCCGGGTTCACCTGGAGGCTCCCCAGGCCCACACCCACAAAGATCAAATAGGCGAAGTAAGGGTCGAGGTCTCGGCTTGATTTGCTGCTACGGCTTTTGCTCCTACGCCTGGGGCTCACCGTCGCCCTCCCGCTTCTCACCCGCCCTCCATCACCCGACGCACCACCATCAGAGCTTCTTCGATATCCGCAGCCTCGATTCCATAATGAGTCACTGCCCTGAAACGTCGTGGCCCGGTGGATAGCATCTTCACCCCGCCTTCACGCAGCCCGGCCAGAAACCGGTCGGTTTCCAGGCTGCCCTCGATTAAATCAAAGTAGACAATATTGGTCTGCACCCGCTCCAGGTCAACAGATAGCCCTGGTATTTCGGCCAAGCCCTCGGCCAAGCGACGGGCATTGGCGTGGTCTTCGGCCAGACGATCAACCATCTCTTCCAGGGCTACCACGCCGGCCGCAGCGATAATGCCTGCCTGGCGCATACCGCCGCCCACCATCTTGCGGCTGCGCCGCGCCTCGGCGATAAACTCGGCGCTGCCGCAGACCAGTGACCCGACAGGACACGACAACCCTTTTGAAAGGCAGAAGGCGACTGAATCCACGTTCCTGGTCAACTCTTTCACGTCCACCCCCAGGGCGATGGCGGCGTTAAAGATGCGAGCCCCGTCGAGGTGCACGGCGATGCGGTGACTGTGGGCTAGCCGGCACAGGGAATCGGTGTATTCTACCGTCAGAGCAGCCCCGCCACAGCGGTTGTGGGTGTTCTCCAGGCAGATCAGACGGGTGCGAGGAAAGTGGATGTTGTCGCCGCGGATAGCTGACTCCACATCTTTCAGGTCGAGTGTGCCATCAGGCCGGTTGGGGACAGTATGGGGGTGGAGGCCGCCCAGAGCGGCCGAACCGCCCACCTCGTATAGGAAGGTGTGAGCCAAGTGGCCAACGATGAACTCATCGCCCCGCCCACAGTGGGTGAGCAGACAGACCAGGTTGGCCATGGTGCCGCTGACCACAAAGAGGGCCGCTTCCTTACCCATTCGTTCGGCGGCCATCTCCTCCAGTCGGTTGACCGTGGGGTCTTCGCCAAAAACGTCGTCACCCACCTCGGCCCGGTACATGGCCTCTCGCATGGCCGGTGTGGGCAAAGTCACAGTGTCGCTGCGCAGGTCAATGATCTTCAAGGTATCGCCTCCTCTGGTAATCCTCCGGTCAAATGTTTAGTGTTGAAAACCTTCCAGGCGCAATGGAACACACATTGAAGCCAGGGTCGCACCTCTTATGTCATCCTTCACAGTGCCGGCGAGGCCAGTTTGGCAATTTTCTCTGAGGTCTCCTGCCAACTGACGCGGGATAGGCCCAGCTTCTGGCGTAACTTCTCGGAGGGCATCCCCGCTTTGTAATCCCGCACAGCACAGGTCCAGCGCAAAGTCTCAAAAGAGAGACCATCTGTCAAACCGGCCAGTTGAGCCACATTGTGCAGAACGTATTCCAGGTTGCGGGCAGTGCACTCGAAGAGGTTCTCTTTGGGGTGATATTGGGCGATGTACTCTTTCAGCAGGGGGGGAAAATCGGTTGGAAGCGAGAGCTTGCGCTCCTTGTGGTGCATCTTGGGGTTATCGTAGCGAATGTAGAGGACAGGAGCAGTAGGGTCGCTCAGGTCAATGTGATTGAGCTTGATAGCCATACATTCGCCCTTTTTGATGCCTGTTTGCAAGATGAGGGTAATCAAGAGATGAGGGCGAGCGTCGGGTCTCTCGGCCTGCCGCAATCGCCGGGTGACTTCCAGAATCTTCTCGATCTGGTCGTCGTAGAGTATTTTGGGCAGGGGAGTGCTGACCCGCTGGTGGATCAATGGTGCGGCCGGGTCGCGGGGGATGATGCCTGCCCCGGCCAGCCAACCGAAAAAGACCTTCAGGGTGGTCACCCGGCGGCTGTAGGATTTGAGGTTGCAGGGCACCCCCCGGTAATAGAGCAGATAGGTCAAAAAGTCGTTCAGGTCCTTTGTCCCGATTTGCCCAACGGGGCGACTGGCCCCTAGATACTTGGTCAGGATGCGCAGGTCACCGAGGAAAGCTTTAATGGTATTCTCGGTAAAGCCTTCCCGGATCATGTGGTCGTGAAAGCCGCCGATAGCCGCACTCAGAGAAGATTCCTTGTCCAGAGGGCTCGTCTCAGCCACCGGCGGTCCATATTGGCCTTTGACGCCTTTTTGGGGAAATAGAGGCAATTGCTCAGCAGGCATAGCAGCACCTCCTCGCTCTGGCTCTTCGCATAGGTGTAAAAGCCTTGACATAATTTTACCACAACTGATTGGATATGTCAAAAGGGGCCGCGCTATTGCCTGGAGAGCTCATGTGTGATATAATTTAAGGCAAACAGAATACCGGAGGTCAGCGCAATGAAGAGGACTCTATCTGTGATCAAAAGCCTCAGTCTGCTG
>JAOZOT010000666.1 GCA_029933115.1 Anaerolineae bacterium
GAATGATTTGTTTTGTAAAACATTGGTAATGTCATACCACAAACTGGACAATACATTTTATTTTTACCATCTTGTAAAATAGTAGCCTTTGACATTGGCACTGCTCTTGGGTTTTTCATTTTCATATCATTTGCTGCCAAACTTGAAGTTGCTGCTAACATAGTGATTGTTAGTATACTTAATAGTAATCTTTTCATCTTTTTCCTTTTTTTAATTATTGAAATATTACTTAAATAAATATTAAATTTGACTTAGGTCAAATTAGGTTTAAGATATCTTAAATTAAATTATCTATATAATCATACATGATTATTAAAAATATAATAAAATCCTTAAATTTCTTTAGTTGCTTAAATGAGAACCAACTTGATAGATTAATAGAAATATCAACAATCAATACTTATGATGAGAATTATATTTTAAATTATGAAAAGACTCAAACAAAGTATCTTTATTTTTTGATAAATGGATTGGCAAAATCATATAAAATTGATAAAAATGAAAATGAGATTTTTTTATATTATATTCAAAATAACAATATTATTTCAGAAATTTCATCAATAGATACAAATACTTTAAATACTTATTCAAATATCTCATTTATTGAAAAATCACAAGTTTTATCTATTGATTATAAACTGTTTAAAAAAGAATTTTTAGATAATAATATTTTAATAAAAAGTTTTTTATTAGAAATTATTATTAGAAGTAAGAAGCTAGAATTGTTAATAAATAGAGAGTTTATCTTTGATGCAGTAACAAAAGTAGCTATGATGATTGGTTCAGATTTAGTTATGTTTAATAAACTAAAAAGACATGATATAGCATTAATTTTACATATTCAACCAGCAACCTTGTCAAGGGTATTAAATAGGCTAAGGAAGAATAAAATAATAAATATAGTACAGGGTCAAATATTCATCATGGACAAACAAAATTTAGAAATTATTTACGAGGAATTATAAATGAATAAAATAAAAATTACAGGCTTAATTATATTTATTCTATTGATTATTTTAGCAGTTATATCAAAGAATATTAGTGAACATAATAATATTAATAATAATTTCCTAGAAACTATAAACAGTCAAAAGTCTTTAGCCCAAGATATATCTAAACATATTTTCTATATATTTAAAAGAAATAATACATCAACTCAACAATTAGATGATTCAATTAAAATATTTTTGAATAGTATGCATGATAAAGATACTAGAGATCAGAAAATATTATCTAATGAACTAAAAATCCAAAATAAAAGAATATTATTTTTATGGAATAAGTTTTATTTAGATGTGCAAGAGTTTCGTAATAATTCTAAAGCTACAACTGCTTATTCAAGCATACTTTTAAATAAAATTGTAAAAGATATTTATATTGGAAATTTAAATTTAATGGTAGAATTTGATAAATTAATTTTAATTCATAAAGAAAACTTTTACAATGTTCATTATAAACATACACTGATTCAATATTTTATATTTTTAATATTACTTATAAGTCTTATTTATTTATTAATTTATATTTCTAAAACATCAAATAATCTTGATAAATTAATGAATAAAATTGATTCTTCTATTGAATCAATTGACCAAGTTGAAAGTGATACTCAAAATGTATTAGATGATATAGAATTATGTGAGGATGAAGATATTATTATAAATGCACTAGATGAGCTGATGATATCAAGCATTAAGCTTAAAAAACTTAAATTAAAGCTTGAAAGTTTAAATAAACTTAAATAAACTTATTAATTTTTTTACTTATTTTGCCCTAAGTCAAATTATTTAACAACAAATTATTATAAAATGAAAAATCATTATAAATTTGTAAATTTGTATGAAATATAAAGGAGAAAAAATGAGTAAACTTTTAACTAAATTATCAACTTTAGCTTTAGGTACTAC
>JAOZOT010000667.1 GCA_029933115.1 Anaerolineae bacterium
ATTCTTTGGGTGTCCAAAACCCGAAGGGTCTCCCTGGCTACCGTCCACGCGGGTGACCACCGCTCGGCTGAGCACCGAAGCCTGCCGGCCGTTGGCGCGAAAACCAACACCGCCCCAATGGCGGCGTCACTTCTCACCGGTTGAGAGGCTCTATTCCTTCAGCAACCCCCGTTTCCGTAGCACTTCCTCAGCCCAGCGATTCAGGTCTTCCTCCGTCTGCATCCGTTGCGCCCAAGTAGCATCTTCCTGACCTGCCGCTTCGCCCAGAACCTTCACCAGGGTTTCAAAATCCAGGTGAGGGTAGCGCCTATCCAGGACGTGGAACCAACTCCGCATACGCTCCAGGCGATAGCGCTGCCGCACTTCCGCTACCCACTGCTCCAGCCCTTCATCTGAACAGGCCCACTTGAACCATTCTTCCCCTCCTTGAGTTGATCAGTTGTGTAGGAAAATAGAATTGCCCCTCCTATAGTCACCACTAACGGAGCCTCGGCCGGTATCAGTGCAACAACCGCAATCACCGCCACGAATTCAAATCCCGCGGCCGCATAGGCCCGATTTCTGAGCTGCTCTGGTGTTGCTACCAAGGTTGGGTCAAGAGGATCTACCACATACGTACTGCAACGCTCCGGCAATTACCGGCGAAAGCAAGGCCGACCCCACATCCACCACTGTAGACAGTCGCGCCAACCTGGTTGCCGTGCGCACCCTCCACACAGCCGCTACCTGAGACCTGCTGGCATGTTCCAGCAACAAGGCCGTCTCGACCAGCTCATCTGCCTGGCCCGCCATCACCCGTAAGCCTAGCCGTGCCGGACGGGCAATCATTCGAGTTTCCCGGCGGGCGATGACAGCGCCCAGCGCCACCTCGTCCACATGTTGGTAGAAGAATCGTTGGGAACGCACAGCGTACAGGGCAAGTTTCCGCTGTTCAAGGATATGCCCGGTGACGGTGAGTGAGACGTCCAGGGCATTCTTGCCCAGGTTGGCAGGTTCAACAAACCACCGTCCAAAGTCAGTTGTCAAGCTGAGGCCATCGGGCTCTATTGAGCGCTGGCGGGCCAAAATGGCCTCAGCCGCCACCTCATACCCTGTTGGACTATTCCCCAGGTACGAGTAGCGATTCAGACTCTGCGGGACCTGAGGGACTCCGGCAAAGGGGTCGGGGCTCTGGTACTTGCCCAGGTACGGATCATAGTAGCGGCCACCACCATAGTAGTACAGATTGGTGTTCCTGTCAAGCAGGTGGCCTGTGTAGAGATAGTCGGTCTCAGGAAGGGGCGTGGTGGCCGGGTCATACTCCTGCCAGGCGTTGCCATCCCAGCATTCGGATTTGTAAACCTCACCGTAGGGCAGGTAATGGCTGCGGGAGAGGGGCTGCCCGGCGGCGTCGCTCACGGCTACAGTGCTGCCCAGGTGGTCTTGGTGCACGTAGTACAGCGTGCCGTCCACGCGGGTGGCGACCCTTCGACTCTGCTCAGGACAGGCCCGCTGGCCGTTGGCGCGCTGATACACAAAGGCCACTGGCAGCGATAGCCGCCCCCAGTGGCCCCAGCATGGTTAACGGCTCAATGATTCAGACCATACTTGCGCCGCACCTCCTCCACCCACTCTTCCAGGCCCTCTTGCGTGCTCACCCGCCGCTGCCATTTCCGGCGCCCCATTGCCCGTGCTTCTTTCTGCAAGATGGGAATAATGCTACTGTGCTGCTCTTCCAACCAACGATACCAGGCTGGTTTGATCCACCACGGTTGCCAAATCGCGAGAATGATGCTTAGTAGAAGGCAAGGCAGAGCTCCACAGAATAGCAACATCGAGCCAGTATCGTAATCAACGAGCAACACTAGGCCAGCTAAGAGTAATGCTAGCCCTCCAGGGATGTAACCAAAGTAGTAAGAAGTTGGGA
>JAOZOT010000668.1 GCA_029933115.1 Anaerolineae bacterium
TGCGCCCTCGGAGTGGGGCAGCCTGCCCAACCACGATTGAGTGCAGAGCTACCGACGACGAGGAGTTCTATCATGAAACAAAAAATCATAGGCCGGTCGGTCAGGCGATTGGACGTTTTGGACAAAGTCACAGGCAAGACACTGTTCCCCGGTGACTTGTACAGGGAAGGGATGCTCTATGCCAAGGTGCTGTGGAGCGAACGACCCCACGCCAGGATCCTGAGCATTGACACCGCTGAGGCGGAGAAAGTGCCGGGGGTGGTGGCTATTCTCACAGCCGACGACGTGCCCTGCAATGAGTACGGCCTTATCTTCAAGGACCAGCCGGCTCTCAATGGGGACAAGGTCCGTAGCGTGATGGACAACCTGGCCATTGTCATCGCCGAGGACGAGCGGACGGCAAAGAAGGCGCGAGACTTGATCAAAGTCGAGTACAAAGATTTGCCGGTGCTCACCGACCCCCGCCAGGCTATGAAAGAAGGTGCGGTTCTCATCCACGAGGAGCGGGAGAGCAACGTCCTCGTCTACCACAAGATCCGCAAGGGAGATGTGGAGAAGGGTTTCGCCGAGGCCGACGTCATCGTTGAGGGGGAATACTTCACCCCTCACGCCGAGCACGCCTACCTTCAGCCCGAGGCGGGGTTGGGCTACATTGACGACGAAGGGCGCATCGTGGTTCACAGCACCGGCCAGTGGGCCCACGACGACCGTCACCAGATCGCCCATATACTGCAATTGCCCGAAGATCGGATTCGGGTCATCTACACGCCGGCGGGCGGAGCTTTCGGTGGGCGAGAAGACATGTCCGTTCAACACTTGCTGGCCCTGGCTGCCTGGCATCTCGACAAGCTCGGTGTGCGTCGGCCGGTCAAGATGGTTTGGGATCGCCGGGAATCCTTCCGTGGCCACCACAAGCGCCATCCCTTCTACATGAAGTACAAGACAGGTGCCACCAAAGACGGCAAGCTGACGGCGGTGGAAGCCGAACTCATTGCTGATGCAGGGGCTTATGCCTCCTCCAGTTCGGCCGTGTTGGCCAACGCGGTCACCTTTGCCACCGGACCCTACGAGGTGCCCAACGTCAAGATTGATGGCTACGCCGTTTACACCAACAACTTGCCCACCGGCGCCATGCGTGGCTTCGGCGCCCCACAGGTCATTTTCGGTGCAGAGATGCAAATGGCCAGGCTGGCCGAGGCCTTGAACATGGACCCGGTGATGCTGCGTCTGAAGAACGTCCTCGGCGAGGGCTCGATCCTGGCAACTCAGACCGTGGTGCCCGCCGGGGTTGGCATCCGCCAAACCCTTGTTGAGGCGGCTGAGGAGGCGGGCTGGACCGATAAAGGCCCCCTACGACCCAAAGAGACGGCCCCCCACGTTCGGCACGGGGTGGGCGTGGCCTGCGGCTGGAAGAACGTGGGCTACAGCTTTGGTTTCCCCGAGCAGGCCACAGCCATCGCCGAGTTGTATGGTCAGAGTGAGATTGAGCGGGCGGTGATCAAGATCGGGGCTTCGGAGGTGGGTCAGGGGGTGATGACTATCCTGGGTCAGATCGCCGCCGAGACCTTGGGCATCCCTTACGAGCGGGTGGAGGTGGTCAACGACGACACCTCGGTAGTGCCAGGGGCGGGCTCTTCGTCAGCCTCGCGCCATTCCTTCATGAGTGGCAACGCCGTCAAGTTCGTCTGCCTGGAAGCCCTCAAGGCCTGGAGAGAGGGCCAGCGGCCGGCCATCGTCCGGCACCAGTATAAGCCGCCCAAAACCACCCCCTTCGACCCGGAGACGGGAGAGTGTTTCCCCCACTTCAGCTATGGCTACGCCACCCAGATCGCCGAGGTAGACGTGGATATGGAGACCGGTGAGGTGAGGCTGACCAAAGTCTACGCTGCTCAAG
>JAOZOT010000165.1 GCA_029933115.1 Anaerolineae bacterium
CATAACCGAATAGATTATACTCGAAAAGGACGGCTTGTCAAGAATGAACCTCGACCACGTGCGCAGCTTTTTGGAGGTAATCAAAAGGGGGAGTCTGTCGGAGGCAGCCCGCACCCTGGGCATCAGCCAGCCGGCGGTCTCCAACCAGATCAAGAGGCTGGAGCGGGAGCTAGGGGTTGAGCTTTTGGTTCGTGGAGAGCGAGGGGTGGTCTCGCTGACGGCTGCTGGCGAGGTATTTCTGGCTTTTGCCGAGCGGGTCGTAGCAGCCTACGAAGAGATGCTTCAGCGGCTAAACCACCTCAAGGAGGAAGTGAGTGGAGAGCTTGTCATCGCTGCCAGCACCACGCCGGGGGAGTTCGTCCTGCCGCAATTACTGAGCGACTTCAAAGCGCGCTACCCCCAGGTCGAGGCCAAAGTGACCATTGCCGATACCAGGGATGTGGTAGAGAAGGTGCTGGCTCGTGAGTGTGACATCGGTTTCATCGGTGCCCCAATTGAAAAGCCCCGCCTCACCCTCACCCCGCTAATCAAGGACGAGATCGTTCTAGCCATCTACCCGGATCATCCTTTTGCGGGGAGGGAGAGCATCGGGTTGGAGGAATTGCGAGGGCAGCGGCTCATCCTGCGCGAGGAAGGGTCGGGGACGCGCCGCAGCCTGGAACAGTTGTTGGCAAAAAGGGGGAAGAAACTTCCTGAGAACAACGTGGTCCTCGTTTTGGGAAGCACGCACGCTGTCATCGAAGCCATTCAGGCCCGGTTGGGGATCGGCTTCGTCTCGGCCTTTGCCGTTTCTCGCTTGCAGGCCGGTGGTCAGCTCTGCACCGTGCCCATCGCGGGGCTCTCTCTGACCAGAGACCTGTTCATCGCCTACGAGGAGGGCCAGCTTTCCACCCGGCTGCGGCAAGAGTTCCTGACCTTTGCCCGGGAGTGGGCCCGCTCCCAGGCGACTTGACATTTCCCCTCTCTTCACAGAACAACTGAGGCTAGTTTTGTGAAGCAGCGGATTTCTTCTTCCTGGACGGAGTGTCACTCACCCCCAGCCAAAAGTGATGCGGTAGAATGTTGGGAGCAGCGACAACTCTCACCTTCCCACAGCGAAATCCGTCGCCGGTTATTGATCGTTGATTGACATAACAAGTATCGGGAAAGCGCCCAAACTTGGTGTGGTAGCGTTGGACGGCCTGTTGGATTTTCTCCTCGATGCTCCGCCGGGGATCGTTGTCGAACCACATCCAACCAACCTTCATTATCATATTCTTTGCTCCTCTCTAGGGTAGTTCTGCTTGACCCCCTGCCCACGTTTACCCACTCTGAGAGTAAGGCGAGATGCATTCGCCCTTCGGCCCGCGCCCCAGGCCGAGGGCCCAGACCTCGCCGTACAGGTTCTCTACTCTTCAGGCCACCGGTCATCTATTACCGCGTTCTCCTGCCCGATGACTCTGAACTGGCGGGGGCCACCCTGACCCAGGGCCGGAGGCAGAGTGGGCGGCTGATAGTAGCCTGGCGCTTGTTGCCCCCCTTGAGAGCCTGGGTTCACAATCACTACCGGCGGGAAGCTGGCCTGCCCGCGCTCTTCTTTTGTCTCTCGCCGCGAAGCCACGGCCAGGATCAACAGACTGGTGGGGATGCTGGCCCCCACCCCGCAGACGATGCCGATCACCACAGCCATAGCATCGGTGCTCATGCGGTTGCCGACGATCACGGCCAAAGTCACGGCGAAAGCGATGAGAATCAATGCCACCAGTTTCTTCATGATGCCTCTCCCGTCAGCCAGCCTTCACCAATCGCAGACGGCCGGCCAGCCGCGCTTTCAGACTGACTTCTCTCCCTTCCGCACCGGGGGCCTCTTCCAGCCATCTCCGGCTGCGCCGCTTGCCCTCCCGCAATCTCGTCACCATCTCCTGGATTTCGCCCGCCGAGATGTAGGCCGCTTGCAGCCTCAGCACCTGCCCTTTCACCACCATCAAAAAGTCTCCCCGCCCCAGCAACTTCTCCGCTCCTGTGCCCGCTATCCCCGCTGCCACCTTGGCGTCCTCGGGGCTGGTCACACTGCCTACCAGCCTCACCGGAAAGTTGCTTTTCACCAGACTGCCAATTACCGCCGCCGTCGGCTTCTGGGTGCAGCCCACCAGATGTACCCCTGCCTCTCGTCCTCGCTGCAAAAGCCTGGTCAACACCCACTCCATCTCCTTTCCGCCGACCAGCATCAGATCGGCCAGCTCATCTACAAAGATCATCACCCTGGGTGCGCTGATGCCTTCTTGATCCCGTCTCTCCATCTCTGCCACCAGACGCCTCAAGAGAGAGAGCGCCTCTCCGACATCGCTGACGAGAGGGTGTAGCAGATGGGGCAAGCCGGCGAAAGGGGCGAGGCCCCTGCCTTTGGGGTCAACGAGCACCAGTTGCACTTCTCCCAGGCGGTTGTGCATGGCCAAGCTGGCGATCATAGTGCGCAAAAGCTCTGTCTTGCCCGAGCCGGTGGTGCCGGCGATGAGCACGTGGGCCACGTCAGGACTGGGTAGATGCATAAGCAGCGGTGTCCCGCTCTCGTCCAGGCCCAGCACCGCCGTGCAGGGAGGCACCTGAGAGAGACGGCGGCAGAGAGGGATCAGTCTGACCGTTCTGGCTTCCTCGCGGGGTACCTCGACGTTGATGGTTCCCCCCTGGCGGTAGACGCGGCAAGACCTGGCTCCCAGAGAGAGCGCGATTTCCTCGGAGAGGCTGGCGATGCGCTTGACTTTGACACCCAAGGGTGGAATCAGTTGGAACTGGACGAAACGCGGAGTGACCAGCCCTCCGAAAACCTGTGAAGGTACATTGTGACTGGCCAGGACCATCTCGATTTGGTTAGCCTGAAACTCCAACAGACGATACATGATCCTTCCCCTTTTAACTTATCCTGGCAATGTCATATTCTGTGTCAACCTGACATTGGCATACTCAGCAGGCTACAGAAGCAAGCCCGCCGCCAAACCGCCGGATTTGGCAGCCTGGCGGGGAGCAGATTGCATCTACTGATACTGGAGTCTGGCGAATTTTGAATACCACCATATCTTGCAAAGAAGCTGCATATAACCCCAAGATGTAGTGGTTCGTAGTGGCGACTTCAGTCGCTTTTCACTATTCTGAACGGCTAAAGCCGTCACTACGAGCAAAAACGCCGGTGTCCAGTACCGATACTATCCTGTGGCGGCCACCGGCCGAGGGAAAGGAACGACCTTGCCTTTTGGCTTGCGCCGGGCCGCTTTCTCCTTGGCCTGGGGCTGAGGGAGGGTGGTGAGGCGCAGGCTGCAAGCGACACACTCTTTGGGGCTGGTGATGGGAGCGACCTTAACCGCGCAGGCGGCACGAAGGAAGGAGATAGAAGGTGGCTCATCATTCCAGACCTCGGTTCTGCCGTTGGCGTAGCGCACGACGATGGCTGAGGGAGACGACTTCTGGAGGGAGAAGCGGAGGTGATGGCAGGCGATGGTTTTGGCCGGGCAACTGCGGCAGAGGTTGGGCGAGACCTCGTTGTCGCCCAGAGCGATCTTGGCGCAGGTGATGCGCCCATCGGCAGCCACGCTCCGATACTCGCACAGCCCGTTTCCTGTTCTACTGACCGATCTGTTCATGAAGAACCTCCCTGATGTTATTAAGGGGCCGTCAAGAAATAGCTTCCCACGCCCCCAAACAAGTCCGAGAGCTTTTCTTGGATGTTCACCGCGAACCCAAACGTGGCCGGGGTTCAAAATGTCCACAAAAATAGAACGCATGTTCTACCCTATTATACCAGAACATGCGTTCTATTGTCAAGAGGGAAAGCCGAGTTTGCGAAAATTTTAAGGTTGTCAATTGAGCTGGCGGATAACAACGATCACTTTGCCTTGCACCTCCACGTTGGAGGCGTCAACGTAGATGGGATCCATGGTTGGATTAGCCGGCTGCAGGCGTACCCTGCTCCCCTCGTGGTAAAAGCGTTTGAGGGTCGTCTCTTTCTCGTCCTTCAACCACACAGCTACCAGGTCACCGTTGTTAGCCTCTTGCTGGTGTTTCATGATCACAATGTCCCCATCGTGGATCAGGGCATCAATCATCGAATCGCCGCGCACCTCAAGGGCGTAAATGCCTTCCTCTTCTCTGAGGATGTCCCGGGTCAGTTCGATGCTTTCACCGGTGAGTGAAAAATCACTGTCGGGAACAGGAATGGGCAGGCCGGCGGCGATACGTCCCAGCAGAGGCACTTTCACAATGTGCCGGGAAGTCAGTTCCTTAAGCCCTTCTTTCAACCTGATGCCGCGAGAGACTTCTTTGTCACGTATGATATAGCCCTCGCGTTGCAGGATATTCAGGTTGTAGTTGACCACCGATGTGGAGGAAATACCAACCGCTGCGCCTATCTCCCTGATAGTGGGTGGATATTCGTTCTCCAGAGTAAACCGCCGAATGAACTCCAGGATTCTTTGCTGTCGTTCTGACAAGGCCATAGTCTCTCCCCTTTCATCTCGTCAAGGCATCTCAAGGCATCGCTCTGCGGCGCGGTTGGCTTGGAGGAGGGGTAGATGCTCCCTACTCCAGCCCAGCGACGAGGTCAACTATATTATACCACGAACACCTGTTCTATGTCAAGCCGACAAAAAAACCCGATTGACCATACTCAAGTGGACAATCGAGCTTGTGCTGTAGCGCATGGGGGATTCGAACCCCCGATCTCCGCCTTGAGAGGGCGGTGTCCTAGGCCACTAGACGAATGCGCCTTGTTCAAGTGTAAATATTTTACCAGCAAACCAGCCTGTTGTCAAATTCGTATCAGGTGGAAGTTTTGTCCACCTCTTCCTTTTCTTCCTCGTTGGGGCCGGCGGCGACGGGCAGTATGAGGCTGAAGGTGCTACCGACGCCCATCTCACTCTCCAGCCAAAGACGTCCCCCTTGAGCCTCTGCCAGGGCCTTGAGGGAGGGCATCACCATGTTGGTCTCTCCTAGACCATTGATTGCGGGGTGGGTGGATCGGTAGTCCCGGTCAAAAACTTTTCCCTGGTCCTCGGGGGCAATACCCCCACCTGAGTCTGTGATTGAGATCACCAGATGGGCGAGTCCGCTTTCTTCCGGTTGCACCCTGGCTCTGATCGAGATCTCGCCATTCTGAGGGGTACATTGGTAAGCGTTGCCAAGGAGGTTGACGATGATCTGACGGATGCTATCGGGATCGGCGCCGGCCGGAGGCAGCTTTTCGGCCACGTCCAGGCGCAGGTGAATGTCTTTGGCCTGCAACTCGGCGCCGGCCTCTGAGACAGCCTCGTCAATGAGTTGAACCACGTCGGCCGTTTTCACCCGGACTTTGGGCTGTTCCACTGTAACGGGCTCGACCTCGATCAGTTCATTCAGTACGGCTCCCATCCGATGAGTGCTGAGCTTGATACGCTGTAGGAACTTGCGCTGCATGTTCCCAATGAGACCCACTGTTTCTCCCAGGAGCAGGTCTGTGTAGCCCGTAATGGAGGTCATGGGGGTGCGCAATCTCTGAGAAACCGTAATGCCAAACTCTTCCTTGAGGCGTTGGGCTTCCCTTTCCAGGGTCACATCTCGCAGGACAGCCAATATGCCGAGCATATCTCCAGCCTCGTTTTCGAGTCTCCTCAGGGTGGCCACCAGCATCCTGTCTCCCACCCAGAGGGTCATTTCCATTTTTTCCCCGGCTCCTGATGAAGGTCCTTCTGTCCCGGCCAGCTTGAGTAATTGGATATTCTTGGTCCAACGGATGTCGGGGCAGATGGTTTGGATATCATGTCCCACGAGTGGTATCCCCGGAAGGCCCACAATCCGTCCCGCAGCAGCATTGGCGATGACAATTCGGCCACCGGGTTCACTGACGATCACGCCTTCGGCCAGGGAGCCCAAAATAGCACTCATTGGGTCGAGTCGCCCTCCAGCGATTTCGCCCCCCCTCAAAGGCACGAGTTCTTTGGTAAGGGGCAACAGGGTAGGAGAAGCTGACAGCGTCCTGGCCAGTTGGTCCACCCTGCTCCTTTGAGCACCCAACCTGGAAGCCAGTTGCTCGGCTACTGTGGCCTGGGCACGCAATCCACGGGCCAGTTGTTCGGCTTCTTCGATGCTGAGGGCTGCTTCCTCACCATGAGTGCGGAGCTCTGAGATAAAGCTCTCCACCTCCTGGCGTTCTCTTTCCGCCATCTCACCGGCCGGCCGAGCCCCTTCTTGGGCTCGTAAGAGCTCGGTCAACCGCCTGGCCTCTTCGTGGGATTCTTGATACAGGCGAGCGTTTTCAATGGCAATAGCCGCATAGTCGGCCAGAGCCGAGAGGAGATAGAGTTCGTTATCGGTGAAGGCTTTGGGCGACAGTTTATTATCAACGGAGAGGACACCGATGACCTCGTCTCTCACTTTCAAAGGGACGTGCAGCAGGGATTTGACCAGGTAGCCTGTCTTCAGTTTGAACTTTTCTTCGTCCTGGACGCTGGTGACCATAATGGGTTTGCCCGTCTGCACCACCTGGCCCGACAGGCTATCGGCCACCCGCACTCTGAACCCATGAGCGTATTTCTCGCCCAGCCCTTTGCCGGCTCTCATGTATAACTCGCCCGTTTGCTCGTCCACCAGGAGCAGAAAACCCTCCTCCGCCCCGGTGAGGAAGACGGCTGCTTCCACGATGCGGTTGAGTACTTTTTCCAGGTCCAGCAAAGAAGTTACAGCCTTGCCGATGCGATAGAGGGTGCTCAGTTCTTTCACCCTTCGTTCCAACTGTTTGTTGATCTCTGCGATTCCTTTGTCCAGCCGTCTCCGCTCCCTCTGCTCCTCGGCAAGGATCCTCTCCACAGCCTGAAGCATCGCTTCTCCCGAGATGGGTTTGACGATGTAATCCCGCACTCCCAGGCGCAGGGCTCGCGCAATCGCTTGTTCTGAGCTTTCAGAGGCCATGAGGATGATAGGGATGTCGCTCCCTTTTTTCTGCAAAGCTTCAATGACCTCCAGACCGGAGAGCCTGGGCAACCGCCGTTCCACTATAATCAGGTCGGGTTTATGTTCCAGGACCGCTTGCAGGCCGGTCTCACCGTCTTGGGCGCTGAGCACTGTGTAGCCTCTGGGGCGCAAGACGACATCCCTGAGAAATTTAAGGTCGCTGGGGCTATTGTCTATAATCAGTATTCTTTCCTCAGCCATTTTAATCTCTCCCCAAAGTCCTGTCCACATTCACACGCAGACTTGTCCTCTACTTCCCACTCGCCAACCCACAATTCGTGGCACGGTTCACCCGGGGCGAAGACATCTTGGCAATTTGCCTCTGCCCTGGGTCACCCTCCCGCAGGTGGCGGACCCTGCGGGAGGGTCATTGGTTCAGCCCCGAGCTCAAGCTCAGGGCTGAGCGGCTCAAGCCTGCTGCAAGAGTGTATCGGAGAATTCGGTATCCATTTCATGATACTCAGGATGTCAAGCCC
>JAOZOT010000166.1:0-4313 GCA_029933115.1 Anaerolineae bacterium
AATTCGCATTTTGATTATAGCATAACTATCCGAAAAGAGGAAATCCTCCGCTTTTGCTGGACGACGAATTGATAGACTGAACAAGGTAGGGAAAGGAGAGCATGCCATGCGTTATGCCACTGGTATCCATATTGACGAACTTGTCGTCCACATCCTCGACCACCGAAGCAACGATCAGCCAATTCTCTCCGAGACGCCCTGCCCGCTGGCCGGGCGCGACCAACTCACCGCTTACTTCACCGCCCACATCGAGAACTCTCTGGCCGATCCTTCTGCCAGGGCAGCCCGCTTCGTCTCCCTGGATCCGGCCGCGACTTCAGGCATCTGCCAGGCCATGCTGGAAGGCCACCTCGAGTTGGTGACCGGCTCCCGCGAGCTGGCCACCCGCCTCTTCGGAGTGATGAAGGGCAACCCTCGCATCTCCCCCGGTGACCTGGCCGTCTGCCTCTACCGCACCGAGACCCACCCCCACACCCGTTACCTGGGCCTGCTCAAGCTGGATCCGTCTGCGGTCTTCCGCCACAAGACTGAACACGACACTCAGGGGCGCCTCTTCGTCAACTTTGAGCTCCAGTCCGACGTCCTGCCCACCACCCGTGAGAAGCTCCAGAAGTGCGCCTTCATCCGCCCCCTCGAACCCCGATTGGAGTACGACATGATCTTGCTGGACCGCCAAGCGCGAGAGCGGGTAGCACGGCCGGTGGCCGAGTTCTTCGCCAAGGGCTTCCTGGGTTGCGAGTGGGCCCTGGACACCCGCGAGCGCACCGACCGACTGTACAAGGGTCTCCTCAGCGCCTGCAACCAACTGCGCCCCACACTCTCCCCGGCCGAGGAAGAGATGCTGCATCTGCACGTAGAGTCTGCCATCAAAGGCCGGGTCATCAACCTTGACGACTGGCTGGCCAAGGTCCCTCTGGACCAGGAGCAGCGGCAGGTGATGAATGAGACCCTGACCGCCGTGCTGCCCGACCGGGAATTTGAGATAGACACCGAGTACGCCGGGAAATTGGTGCAAAAGCGCCGCTTCCGGGGCGACTGGGGGCTTAGGCTAGAAGTACGTGGAGATAAGTACGGTGAGATCATCAAAGAAGTGAGACGGGTGGACGAGCCAGGAGAGCCGTCCTACTTCCGGATCGTCATCCACACCCAGAAGTGGCAGGAGGTGACGCGATGACGGTCGAGACTTTGAGCCTTCGGCGTGAGCGCTCAGCCGAGTCGCATCTGACCGCGCCGGCAGCTCCGCTGCTGACTCTGGCCGAGGCACTGGGCATCGCCCCAGAGATCCTGCAAGCTCAAGAAGGGCTAAGACAACTGAGCTACCAGGACGCCAACTTCAGCCGGGAGAGGGCCGCCAGATTGGAACTGGCCCACATCCGGCCGGCCGTGGAGGCCTACGGTCAAGCCCTGACCTGTCGTTTCCTGCTGGGCGAGCAGGTGGTGCTGACAGTCGGCTCCGCTACAGACGAAGCGGCCTTGGCCGCCTTTCGAGAGGCGACGCGGCTGTCGCCCATCGTCGAACTGGAGTTGACGCTGGACAAGGTGGCCCTGGCTCAACGCTGGCTGGGCTACGGCCCGACCGAGCCTTCGGGCCGAGAGCTCAAAGTCCTGTCCACCTGCCAACCGTTTCTCTTCCTGTTCCCCGAGACTTTGGCCGAGACGCTGACTAATCCCCTCGGCCGGCTAGAAGAGCGCCTGTTCACCGTGCCGGAGCGCAAGGTGTTGCTCCTTGCGCCGGGAGCGGATCGCTTCCTCGATGGGGAGTATCTGGCTCTGGTGAGCGGGGCACACTTGGCCCGCTGGCGAGAAGCCGCCCCCCAGACCCCACCGGATGAAGCTCCGGCCCAGGCTCTCTACACTGCTTGCCGGGAGCGAGTCAAATGGGTAGATTTCAGCTTGCGCCGGTTGACGCCATTGCACCTGGCAATGAGCGGCCAAGCCCCGTCGGACGACGCGGCCACCCTGAGCCTGCGGACTCACCTGGTCAACCTCATTATCCTCTACACTGCCGACCGAACCGTCCTCCGAGACGGCCAACTGGTGGCTACCTATGCTGGGGCTAATTACACAGCGGACGTGACCCTGCCTGGGCTGCCGCTGTCCAAAGACATGGAGGTAGACGTGGTCCGGGGGGCAGAGCCTCTGCTGGCGCTGCTGAACTGGACCTACCACAAAGACTGGGCAGCCGACCGACTGCCGCTGGTGCAGACCGTCGTCGCTCAGGGAGCCCGGGCCGGCGACCCGAAGCGGAACTACCGCTGGCTGCTGGAGAACGCCGGACGTATCCACGAGGAGCTACAATGGAGCTGGAAAGCTTTTCTGGAAGGCAAGCTGGACGTTTACATGGAACGGGTGCGAGAGGTCGAGGACTATGCCGCTGAGAAGGCTCAGGCCTTTGCCGACCAGGTATTGGCCATGATCAGGACGCTGATGGACAACGTGCTGGCGGCTGTAGCCGTGCTCATCGGCTCCTTCATCGGTTCGGTGCTGGGGAACGAGTTCAACCCACGCATCTTCCGGCTCAGTTTGTTGGTCTACATCGGCTATGTGCTCGTCTTCCCGGTGGGCTACGGGATGCTGAACGCCTGGCAGGGCTACCGGGCGGCCGTTGAAGAATTCAAAGCACGCTACCGACGGTTCAACGAGCAGTTGTATCCAGACAAGGTAGAGCAAATCGTTGGTGACCGCGTGGAGAAGAGCCAGCGCCGCTTCCGGCGGTGGTTCTGGATCGTGCTGCTAACCTATGTGGCCGTTGTCTTGCTGGCCGCCTGGGCCGTCTGGCAGGTGCCGGCCTTCATCACCAGCAGCACGCCGACGCCAACCCCCATCCCGTGAGAGAGCATCTGAAGGGCAAGGGTAGGCGAGAGCATAAGGGAGATCACGTTGAACCAGGACAGGCGGTGTCGTTTCCACGGCGGCACTCTGGTTCTCGAAGGACTCGATAGGACGGCATCCGTCCCCTCCTGCTTCCGGTGGGTCAAGGGCAAGTGGCGCTGCCCGGCCCTGCACTATCACCAAATTCAATCCTGGTTGCGAGAACAAGGCATCGCCGACACTGTACCCCGTTGGAAGCGCCTCAAGCTGGTCTCGGCTGACGACCGCCAGCCCCACGACTACCAGCAGGAAGCCCTGCGAGCCTGGCTCGAAGCCGGAGGGCGAGGCAGCATCGTCTTGCCTACAGGAGCAGGCAAGACCTTCGTCGCCTTGCGAGCTGTGGCCCACCTGGGCCGCAGCAGCTTGGTCGTGGCCCCTACCATTGACCTCCTCCACCAGTGGTACACCCGCTTGGTGGACGGATTGCAGGAAGAAACGGGCCAGAAGCTAGAAGTCGGCGTGTGGTACGGGCTGGAGAAGGAACTGAGGCCCATCACCGTCACCACCTACCACAGCGCAGGCGACTTGGTGGCCGAGGTCGGCAATGCCTTCAAACTCCTGGTCTTTGACGAGGTGCACCACCTGCCCGCCCCCTCCTGGCGGGAGATTGCCCTCATGAGCCCTGCCCCACACCGCCTGGGCCTGACTGCGACTTATCCTGAAACCAACTCTAACGGCCAGGCTCCAACGACCCAACGGCCCACACCCGGCCGGGATTTGGCCACCAGCCATTGGTCACTGGAAGAGCTGATTGGCCCTGTTGTTTATGTCAAGAACGTTGACGAACTGACCGGCAAGCAATTGGCCGAATACCGCACCGAGCGCATCCGGGTGGACCTGACCCCCCAGGAGAGAGCAGCCTACGAGGCCGAGCACGCCGTCTACGCTGCCTACTACCGCGAGCACAAGCTGCGCGAAAGTTACGGCCCCGCCTGGTGGGGTGAGTACACCCGCCGCAGTGCCTACGACGCCGAGGCCCGCCGGGCCAAAGTGGCTGAAAGACGCCTGAAGCGCATCGTGGCCAATGCCCAGGGCAAGCTGGACAAGCTCGAATCGCTCCTCAAAGAGCACGCTCACCAGCGGGTGCTGGTCTTCACCGCCCACAACGATCTGGCCTACCGCATCTCCCGTCGCTACCTCATCCCGGCCATCACCCACCAGACCAAGGCCCCGGAGCGCAAGGCCATCTTGGAAGGCTTCAGAAGCGGCCGCTACCGGGCCATCGTCACCTCGCGGGTGCTCAACGAAGGGGTGGACGTGCCCGAGGCCAAGGTGGCTGTGGTGCTGGGCGGCACCGCCAGCGCCCGCGAGTACATCCAGCGCCTGGGGCGCATCCTGAGAAAGCAGGAGAACAAGACAGCTTTGCTCTACGAAATCATCGTCAGGGGGACTATCGAAGAGGGGATTTCCTACAGACGCAGACGGAAAGTGGAGTACAAGGT
>JAOZOT010000166.1:4413-7408 GCA_029933115.1 Anaerolineae bacterium
GATCTGATCCGGCCACGACTGGGATGGGGTGAGGGCAAAGTCTGGACCAGGCCCCTGGGAGTGAAAGACGAGAAATACCTCAAGATGGCCGCTGAGCTCATAGCCCTCTACCGCGACCACGTGGGGAGAAAACGAGGGGAACTGGAGGAGGCTCTCTCCGACTACGAGGGTGAGAGCCTGGACTATCCTGTCATCCGAGGACTGGCCAAGACCCTCGCCGACGGCTGCCGCTTCGCCTCCGAACCGCCCTGTGAACCAGAGGCCCTGCGAGAGCGTCTCTTTCTGCAGGCAGCGGAACGCGGGCCAGTGGTAGCCCACCCCGACCTCGTGCACCGCGTCACCCGCGACGAGATCATCACCGAGACGGCCGCAGAACTGGGCCTCTCCACCCAGACCGTCGAGGAAACCCTTTACGCCGACTTGAGCGAGGAGCAGGTTTTGCAAGAGGTACCCCAGCTATCTCCCCGCGAACTCATCGAACGCTATAATCTGGAACTGGCGCGGGGTCTCCTCTATTGGGCCAGCGAAATGCGCATCTTTGTAGGCGACGGCTACAAGGATGTCTTCAGGTTCATCAAGCTCTTCAAATTGATGCACACCATCAAAGAAGCCAGAGGCACCCGCGCCAAGCGCAGTCACATCGGCGGCTATGAGATTACCTTGGACGGACCCATCTCTCCCTTCGTCCAGGCTACCATCCGTTACGGGCGGCAGATGGCCAAGTTCCTGCCCGCCCTCCTCTTGTGCCGCAACTGGAAGATGGAAGCCGACATCCACGTCCCGCCCCCGCCGGGGATGAGGGAGACTCAAAAAGGTCCGCTCCTCTATCGCCTGGACCCGCGCTCAGGGCTGCGTTCGCATTATCAGGCCAGTGGCCCTTTCGACAGCAAACTGGAGGAGGACTTTGCCACCGAGTTCGAGGCCAAGTATAGTCGGGCCAAGCGTCAGTGGGAACTGCGCCGCGAGGATGAAGTCATCCCCCTGGGCGACACCGTAATGATCCCCGACTTTTCTTTCACCCACGTCAAAGATGGGCGGCGGGCTCTGCTGGAGATCGTCGGCTTCTGGCATCCCAATTACCTGAAACGTAAGGTGGAAAAACTACGTCAGGCTGGGCGCAAAGACCTCATCGTCCTAGTCTACGAGGGGGTAAAATGCAGCCAGGAAGACCTGGCGGAGGTGCCAGGGGAAGTGCTCTTCTTCAAAAAGAAGCCCGTCCTGAAGAAGGTTCTGGAAGCCGTGGAACGCTGCGCTGTGCCGACACCAACCGTGAACCAGCGTTAGCGAAAAGTAAGAGCAACAAGCACATGGATAAGCCAGCCGGCAGGAAAACTTATGACGTAAAGATTTGGGACGGCCGGCAGGAAAAGCCCGGTCGCCTGACTATCGAAAGCGGACCAGGGCAAGACAGGTGGGTCTGTCAGAGCGGCGAGTACCAATGGGAGTATACCCCACCCAGACCCAATACCCCTCGTAGCGCTCCTCCCTACTTCGGTGACGAGGCCCTGGCCGCCTTGCAGAGTCAAATGGCAGAAGACGGCTGCTCGTTGATGGTATGCGGTACCTGTGGACACTTCCACTCCTCCGGCATGTCCCACCAAATGTCAGGTGGCTGGATGGGCTATTGCCTGCACACCAAAGGGAGAGAGACTCTCAGCCCAACGAAGGATACAGTGGACATCCTACACCTCTGCTCCCACTATATCTCCCAAAAAGAGCAGGAGCGGGCCCCCGCCGAATGGACCGCACCCTTGCCTCCGCTGGAGGAAACCCATCCCAAACCCGGCTGGTTTCGCTCTCTCTGGCAGCGAGTGTGGCGTAGGAAAAGGAAGATTAGCAAAAAGTGACAAAGACAACTCTTTTGGCTCATCGTTCGCTTATTCTCCAGGCACTTTTCCAAATTGCCGTATCACTACATTTTGTGGTGCAAACGAATTGACTACTACATGTAGGGACTCGCTTCGACCTGACTCAATAGCGTCTGGCTCTCAGGACCATCAGGGCGCGTGATTTGAAGCAAAAATCAGGCGATAAGTTGACGATAACATATCTTGGGGACGTCCAATCTCGGATTCGCCCTCAAAATTGAGCGAACGATCAGCTAAACAATGATTGGCCTCCAATTGCGCAAAAGTTACGCTAGAAACCCGCACGGCCCTTTGGGAGACAATCGAGGCCCTCTCCCAAACTTCACCGGTTATAGTGAGCCCAGAGACAGAGTTTGTGCCTGGTGACCCACAAAAACTCCGACAACCCCTAACACTGCCGGTTGACTTCGGCCATCAGGTCGAACTCCCGGTTTACGAGAACTGATCAGGGAAAAGGCCGTGACTGGCCAGGAGCTCACATTGGTCACTTTCTGGCAAGTCCTGGAAAAAAAACCGAGTCGCCGTTGTGCATCTTCGTCCATTTGTTGGATGCCCACAGCCAGATATGGGGCCAGCACGATGGCCTAGATGTACCATCAGCAGGCTGGGAGCCAGGAGATATTTTCGTTCAAGTGCACCACCTTCTGGTAAATCCAGAGGCACCACCGGGAGAATACCAACTAGAGGCCGGCTTGTACTCTAGAGTGGACTCACAACGACCGAACATCTTCGAGGGTAAGACAGTACTGGCTGATCGAGTATTGCTTCAGCCCATTATAGTTACAACTGTTCACGAATGAATATCAGAAACGACACTCTAAAGCCAGAAGCAAATAGCAGAATATCTCCCCGATTAGCTAGCATTGTAACCACGTTGGTGCTCATCCTCATTTTGGGGCACTTTAGCGTTATAGGGCTCTCCAACGTGTACCAGAACAATAATTCAAACCGAGGTGACAACTCGTCCACCCTACGACTCGGTTTGAAAATCAAGCATCGGGTAGCTTTGACGGACGGCAGTCGCCACCCCTTATACCCAGCAATCCTTTCTTTATTTGCCGAAAAAGAGTTCGCTTATTTCACCAAATCTAAACTCGTTACCCTTGGTATAAAAGTCCTGGCACTGG
>JAOZOT010000167.1:0-6081 GCA_029933115.1 Anaerolineae bacterium
TGGTCAAGGGTGGTCAGTGGGTTGCCGCCGAAGCCCCGGCCGCACCTCCAGAAGAGGCCGCAGCAGAGCTTCCTGACCTGGGAGGCAAAGAGGTCGTCGTTGCCGTCGAGAACGCCTACCCGCCTTTCAACTACATTGACGAAGAGACAGGCGAGGCTGTTGGTTGGGACTATGACGCCTGGCGGGCTATCTGCAAGCTGCTCAACTGCACGCCGGTGTTCAAGGAGACGGCCTGGGAAGGCATCTTTGAGGCGGCCGCGGCCGGTGAGTTCGACGTGGCGGCCGACGGCATCACCATCACTGCGGAGCGGGACGAGGTGGTAGACTTCTCCGATCCGTACATGCTCTACGGGCAGGTGGTGTTGGTGCGGGCCGATGAGACCGAGATCACCGACAAGGATACGCTGGCTTCGCTGACGGAGAAGACGGTTGGGGTGCAGTTGGGGACGACCAACGAGGCCACGGCCATCGAGATCGTGGGTGAGGATCGGGTAGAGAGCTACGACACCTTTGACATGGCGGTGGTAGCTTTGATGGCCGGGGACGTGGATGCGGTGATCATTGACGATGTGGCGGCCTATGGTTTCATCGCCACCAATCCGGGCAAGTTGAAGATAGCCGGAGAGCGTTTCACCAGTGAGGAGTTGGGCTTTGTCTTCCAGCCCGGCAGTGACCTCATCGAGCCCGTCAACGCGGCCCTGGCAGCCATGAAGGAAGATGGCACTCTGGATGGGCTCTTCACCAAGTGGTTTGCCAAGCCCGATCTGGAGGGGCGAGAGATCACCGTTGCCGTCGAGAACGCTTATCCGCCCTTCAACTTCATTGATGAAGCGACGGGTGAGGCTGTAGGCTGGGACTATGATGCTTGGCGGGCTATCTGCAAGCTGCTCAACTGCACGCCGGTGTTCAAGGAGACGGCCTGGGAAGGCATCTTTGAGGCGGCCGCGGCCGGTGAGTTCGACGTGGCGGCCGACGGCATCACCATCACTGCGGAGCGGGACGAGGTGGTAGACTTCTCCGATCCGTACATGCTCTACGGGCAGGTGGTGTTGGTGCGGGCCGATGAGACCGAGATCACCGACAAGGATACGCTGGCTTCGCTGACGGAGAAGACGGTTGGGGTGCAGTTGGGGACGACCAACGAGGCCACGGCCATCGAGATCGTGGGTGAGGATCGGGTAGAGAGCTACGACACCTTTGACATGGCGGTGGTAGCTTTGATGGCCGGGGACGTGGATGCGGTGATCATTGACGATGTGGCGGCCTATGGTTTCATCGCCACCAATCCGGGCAAGTTGAAGATAGCCGGAGAGCGTTTCACCAGTGAGGAGTTGGGCTTTGTCTTCCAGCCCGGCAGTGACCTCATCGAGCCCGTCAACGCGGCCATCGCCGCCCTTAAGGCCGATGGTACCTGGGATGAGCTCTTCACCAAGTGGTTCATCGAGTACAAGCCAGAATAAGGTTCCGGCGGACAATGCGAGGCGTCCTGGAAAGGACGCCTCGCACGCATCTCTCACTTGCCATTGCGAGTATTCATTATGGGCCTGCGCAGCAGGCTTTGCTGTGCGAGCCCGCTACAGAATAAGGAGGATTTTTGGTCACTGTTGAAAAAGAGGCCAGACCTCGACCAAAGTTGATCCCCGGCCTGGAAAAGTTGGAAGCCTGGCCCTGGTGGGTGTTGCTTCTGCTTCTCTCCGGCCTCCTTCTAGCCTACGCTGTTTCCACTTCAGAAATCTACAAGGATGCCTTCCAGTTCATCGGTGAGGGCCTGACCACCACTATACGGATCACTCTGATCTCCTTTGGTGCGGCTATAGTGCTGGGTCTGCTGACCAGCCTGGGGCGAGTGTCCAAAAACCCAGTGGCCTATAACCTCGCCACTCTGTACGTCGAGATGATCAGAGGGGTGCCTATTCTGGTGACTCTCCTCTACACTGCCTTTATCATCATGCCCTTCGTCGTCCTTCCCATCATCAATCGCCTCGGTGGGTTCATGCTCCAGCATGTCACCTATGATCCTCTGGTCCAATTGGCGCAGTCCCTCGTCCAGCTCAACATAAAACAAGTGGACATGATGTACAGAGCCGTGCTGGGCCTGACCATCGCCTACGGTGCTTTCGAAGCCGAGGTCTTTCGAGCGGGCATCGTGTCCATCGAGAAAGGACAGATGGAAGCAGCCCGTTCTCTGGGGATGAGCTACTTCCAGGCTATGCGCTACGTTATCCTCCCCCAGGCTGTCAGAGTCATGCTGCCTTCCTTGGGGAATGACTTTATCGCCATGTTAAAGGACTCTTCTCTCGTATCGGCTTTGGCCGTGAGAGACCTCACCCAGATGGGCAAGTTGTACCGGGCCCGGACCTTCCGCAGCATCCCTGCCTATAACACTGTGGCTGCCCTGTACCTGGTGATGACCCTTCTGCTTTCCCAGATGGTCGGTTTCCTGGCTCGGAAGATGTCCGTCGAAGGTGTAGAGAGGAGAGGAGAGAAGGCCGCTTTCGACACCCGCCTGGCAGCAGATTTTTTGGATGTCCTCTTCATCGGCGCGGCCAGCCTGGTGTGCCTGTGGCTTGCCGAACGAGTTGGGGCTGCCTTTGGCGGCCAACTGGCCTCTTCACGAGCCCCGTTCGTTCTGGCTTTCGCCACGATTGGCTTCATCTACTTCCTGGCCTTTTGGTCCACCTCTGGCCAAACTCCAGGAAAGCGGATCATGGGCATCAAGATTGTGCCTGCCGAGGGCTCTTCGATGGGCTTTGGCCGGGCCGCCCTGCGTTTGGCAACGTTTATTGTCTCAATCCCCGTGGGGGCGATTATCGGCCTGGTTTTCCCGGCGCTGTCTATGGTGTTGGCCCTCGTGGTCCCCTACGTCAGTCGCCTCGTCTTCGCCTTCGATGGAGCCACAGGCCATTTTCTCAGCAGTCGCCTTCTCAGTCTGGTGCTCATCGTCTTTGGCATCCGGCTGCTTCTGGGCATTGTTGGGGCTCTGGGTCTGTCCAAGGTTTCGGGATGGCACATCGTGCTGTGGACCGTCAACGGTGTTCTGGTTCTGGCGCTCATCCTGGGATTCTTCCTCATTGGCTCTGTGGTAGCTTTTATGGGGGGCTTTATCCTCTTCGTTGGCCGACTCGCGCCCATCGCTGCCGCCGGGCTGGGATTCTGGTGGCTGGCCTGGGACGCTGAGAGGCAAGGCTGGCACGATAAGCTGGCTCGCACCTATGTAGTGAAGACCTAAAGCCAGACCTGGGGCGGAGGAAAGCACCTGGTGACGAACGGTATCTCCATCAGGGCCTTGAAAGACGCTGCCGAGTTTCATCGATGTGAGGAGCTACAACGCCGGGTGTGGGGCATGGGGGATCTCAGCGTCGTTCCCTTGCATCTCCTCTTGACCGCGCAGAAGAACGGTGGTCTGGTGCTGGGGGCCTTTGACGATCAGGGAGCGATGGTGGGGTTCGTCTTTGGCTTCCTGGGCATGACCGAGCAGGGGCAAGTCAAGCATTGCTCGCACATGGCCGGCGTCCTGCCCGAATATCAAGGGCGGCAGATCGGCTATCGTCTCAAGCTCGCCCAGCGAGAGCATATCCTGGCTCAAGGTCTTGACCTGGCAACCTGGACGTATGACCCCCTGGAAGGTACGAACGCTTCTCTGAACATCGGCAAGCTGGGCGTCATCTGTCGGACCTACCTCCCGAATGTGTACGGCGACACCGGCATCCAATTGCACCTTGGCCTTCCGACAGACCGCTTCCAGGTAGAGTGGTGGGTGCGCACCCAACGAGTGGCGCAGCGCCTCAAGTCAGGGGGGGCAAAGTTGACCCTGAAAGAGGTCCTGGACAGGGGTGCCGTCCAAGTCAACCGGACAGAGCTCGATGAGAGAGGGTTTCTGCGCAATGTAGCCCTGGAGCGAAAACCATCGGCCGAGATGCTTCTGGTCGAGATCCCGGCCGATATCCAGGCCATCAAAAAAGCCGACATGAACTTGGCCAGGGAATGGCGGGCGCAGACCAGGGAGATATTCGAGGATTGTTTCGGCGCCGGGTACGTCGCTACCGAGTTCATCAGTGAGGTGCAGGGAGGGCAAAGGCGCAATTTCTACCTCTTGCAGCGGGATTTTCAGCTAAGCTAGGGAGTGAAGATCGTGTCAGAATCTGTTCTGAAGGCGTTTGAAGCCAAAGGGGACATGATTTCTTTATTGGAATGTTTGCGTCAATCCATTGTCCCTATCTTAATCACTCGCGACAATCGCGCTGAGGCCGTCTTGCTGAAGATTGAGCAGTACGAGGAACTTGTCAGAAGGTCGGCTCTCGATCCGGTGCAGTGGGCTGATTTAGCGATTGACCGCGCCATCCGAGAGGCTGAGAGCGAATCATTTGATGAGGATACGTTTGACCGTGAGTACGAGGAGATGCAGCAGGCCATTTGGGCACGAACCGACGGATTTTCAGAGGAAGAGATAGCTGAGGACATAGCTGCCGCGATTCACGAAGTAAGAGCCGAGTACCGTGCCCGAAAACACACCGGCTAGCGCTGCCTTGCGTGTGGTCATTGATACCAACGTTTTTGTTAGCGCGACCCTAGGCCGAGAGAGCGGCAGTGCTTTGATTGTCAACGCCTGGCGTGTGGATAGGAGGTTCACTCTGATAACTTGCCGCCAGGCAGTCAATGAGATTCTACGCGTTTTGGCTTACCCTCGCATCCGCGTTAAGTACGGCATTCAGCCTTCAGAAGCTCATCGTATCGCCAAAAATCTATACAGGCGAGCTGTGTGGATCGAACCCAAGGGCGAGCTCAGCCTTTGTCGTGATGAGACAGACAATTTCCTGCTCGAAACGGCGATCCTTGGCAAAGCAAAATATCTGGTGTCTGGCGACAAGGACCTGGTGGACGACAAGAAACTGAAGACAGAGTTGCTCAAGCGGGGCGTGGTGATCGTTGGCGTCGCTGAATTCGTCGCCATCCTCAAAGAAGGCGGTGGCGGTGAGAATTGAGCGTATAGAATTGCGACACATCCGCCTGCCCCTGGCCCATCCCTTTGAGACCAGCTTTGGACGCCAGGAAGAACGGGACGCCATCATCGTCAAGCTTTTCAGCCAGGGGGTAGTGGGCTACGGAGAGACAGCCTCCCTGGTCGGGCCCTGGTATTCTTACGAAACCATCGAGACCTGCTGGCATGTGCAGCGAGATTTCCTGATACCGATGATGTTGGGCCGAGAGGTGGAAGGTGCGGCCCAGTTGATGGACCTCTTTGCCCCCGTGCGTGGCCACAACATGGCCAAGACCGGTCTGGAAGAAGCTTTTTGGGACCTGGCAGCCAAGCAAGAGGGGGTGTCACTGGCCCAGGCCCTGGGGGGCACCAGAGACGAGATCGAGTGTGGCGTCAGCATTGGTATTCAGGCTACTCTCTCCCACCTGCTGAAGCGCATTGAAGCTTTCCTGGCGGAAGGCTACCATCGCATCAAAATCAAAATCAAGCCGGGTTGGGACCTCTCAGTCGTCAAAGAAGTCAGGCGGGCCTTTCCTTACATCCGCCTGATGGTGGACGCTAATTCGGCTTACACCCTGGACGACGCGGAACTCTTTGTGGCTCTGGACGAGTACCATCTGTTGATGATCGAGCAGCCCTTGGGCTACGACGACATCGTGGACCACGCCCGGTTGCAGAGCCGGATTCAGACCCCCCTCTGTCTGGACGAAAGCATTCATACCCCAGACCACGCTCGCCAGGCTCTCGACCTGGGGAGTTGCCGCATCATCAACATCAAGCCCGGTCGAGTGGGGGGATTATACAGGGCCCAGCAGATTCACGATCTCTGTCGGGAACGAGGGGCACCCGTCTGGTGCGGAGGGATGCTGGAGACAGGCATCGGGCGGGCCCACAACGTAGCCCTGGCCAGCCTGCCCAACTTTCAGTTGCCGGGCGACATCTCTGCCAGCAAGCGGTATTACAAACAGGACCTGGTCTGGCCTCCCTTTGAGGTTACTCCAGAGGGCATGATGGCTGTGCCCCAAGGACCGGGCATCGGTGTTGAGGTGGACGAAGAGCGGCTGGAAAGGATGACGGTGCGAGAGTACAGCAGAGCGGTGGGT